>CADEDX010000387.1 GCA_902826195.1 uncultured Bradyrhizobium sp.
CGCCCGCGGTCCCGAGCACGATGCTCTGCCACTTGGCCTCCGTCAGCGTCCGGGCAAAATCGCGGGCAAGGACACGCCCGCGCCGCTCGCTGACTTCGCGCAACAGCTCCGTCACCCGCTGGATCAGGCGCCCCTCGGCGCTCAGCACTTCCCGGTCGATGTCGGATATCTGCTGCTCGCGGTGCGATATGTTGGCGATCACAAGCGCATAATCGTCGACGACCGCGCGCAGGTTCGGATCCGAGATGGGAATCGTGCGCATACTTTGCGCCGCCTGTTGGGCCGCCGAGGGGTTATGCGCCAGCAGCGCCGAATTGATCCGGCTTTGGTCCTGAAGCAAGGCCGATGCGATGGCGGGATCGAGCGTGCCGGCGATCGCGGCATCGAACTTCTCGCGCAGCGGCGGCAAGGTGACGATCAAATCGGCGCGGCGGTTGATCAGCGCGGAAATCCGTTCGATTCCGCCGCGGTAGGTCGACAGGCGCTCGGTGACGCCGTCGATCATGTCCTGCTGCTCGGGGGCAAGCTCCAGCCGTGTCTTCTTCAAGACCTCGCCGAGCGCGGTGGCAGCCTCGGCCACCTGCAGCGACTGATTGCCGGGATCGGTGACGAAATCCCGCGCCGCCAGCCGCAATTCGTTCATGCGGCGGTCGATGTCCTCGGCAAGGTCGCCGACGCTCTGCAGCCGCTGCAGCTCGGTAAAGGTCGCATCGATATGGCGAATGGCGATGACGCTGGCGGTCGAGGTGATGATGATCACCGCCAGGACCAGCATGAAACTGCCGAACGTCAGTTGGCCGATCGAAAGCGAGAACGATCGCGGCGGCAGCGAATTCGGTGGCGTTTCGGCGGTCATGTCAGCGGGGCCGGGCTCCAGTCCGCCGCAATATACGATGTATTTTGGGCGATGGGGAACATGCCGGACCACTTGCCGAACGGCCAAAATGGCCCCGTAAGGCCCCGCCGGCCGATGAATCCCGCTATGAAACAGGATCGTGCTGCCGGGCCTCCAGCTTCGTCCTCAGTCAGCGGTGATCCCGGCCTCCCTGACCACCTTGGCCCACACTGCGACGTCGGCCTTGATGACATCAGCGAACACCTGCAGCGGTGCGCTCCTGGCCTCGCAGCCCGCCACATCGAGCTTTTCCTTGACCTCGGGCGCGGCCAGCGCCGTCTCAAGCGTCTTGCTGATCTGGTCCACGACCGGCTGCGGCGTCCCCTTCGGCACCACGACGCCGAACCACGGCGTCGCCTGGGCCCCGGCAAAGCCCTGCTCGGCCAGGGTCGGCGCCTCGGGGAAATATTTCGAGCGGCCGTCGCTGATGGCGCCGATGACCCGGATCGCTCCGCTCTGCACCTGCGCCACCGCCTGGTTGGCGGACAGGAAAGTCGAGCTGATCAGGCCGCTGGTGATGTCGGGCACCATCTGGGGATAGCCGCGATACCCAATCGCGGTCACCTCGATCCCCGCCAGCCGCTTGAACAGCTCGAAGCCGAGATGCCCGGTCGAGCCCTTGCCGGGATGGCTGTAGTTCAGCTCGCCCGGTTTGGCCTTGGCGAGCGCGACAAACTCCGCCACGTTCTTGACCGGCAGCGCGGTCGGGACCACGAAGAAATTCGGCGCGCGGCACACCTGACCGATCGGAATGAAGTCGCGGACCGGATCCCAGCGCAGCGCGGCGTTCAGCGCGGGGCTCGCGCTGAAAAACGTCGTCACCAGCAGCCATGTGTAGCCGTCCGGCGCCGCGCAGGCGACCTCCTGGGCCGCGATCGAACCATTGGCGCCGGATTTGGATTCGACCACGATCGAACCCTTCCATTGCTCCTGCATGTTCTGGCCGATGATCCGCGCGAACACATCGGTGACGCTGCCCGGCGAATAAGGAATGACGATGCGGATCGGACGGCTCGGGAAATTCTCCTGCGCCTGCGCTTGATGCGGCGCGGCGAACGACATGAGCCAAGCGCCGACGATGAAACCAATCCGCCGAAATTTCATGCGAAGTTTCCTGCCTGTTTTTCTTGGGGGCACCGACGGCGCCCCGGTTTCTTGAACGGCAGGATGCCGGCAATCCCCGGCCGCAGCAAGCCCCGGGGAGTTTCGTCACACGAAACGCGCGATCCCGCGCGTCATGCGGCCTCGTCGAGCGGTTTGGTCCTGCGCTCCGGTATCGTCATCGCGGCCACACCGACGACGACGCAGGCGAGCCCGATCCACACCGTCGAACTCAACTGCTCACCGAGGAAGATCACGCCCGCCGCGACGCCGATCGGCACGCGCAAATAGGCCTGCGCCGTGGCGCCGATCGATCCCAGTGTCTGTATCAGGCGGAAATAGATCACGAAGGCGAACGCCGTGGAGAATACCGCGAGGCCCAGCAGCGCCAGCAGCGAATTCACCGACGGCGCCAGCGTCCACGGCTGGTCCACCACGAGACTGAGCGGGATCAGGATCGCGGCGCCGCAGAGCAGCGACCCCGCCGCCGGCGCCATCGGGTCGAGGTTCTTGAAGGCGCGGCCGAAGATCGCAGCACCTGCGTAACAGACCGCGGCGAGCAGCAGCACGATCTGCGCCGCCAACTGCTCGCCAAGCCCCGCCAGCGCCTGCATGCCGACAATCAGGCAGATCCCCGCCATGCCCGCGACGACACCGATCAGCTTTCGAAACGTCACCGCCTCGTGGCGGGTGATCGCGAGTGTCAGGAAAAACGTGAAGATTGGCGCGGTCGAATTGAGGATGGTGGCGACACCGGCATCGACCGCCCGCGTGCCCCACGCCACCATCATCCAGGGGATGACGCTGTTGAGGCAAGCCTGGAACAGGAAGCGCCGCCAGTTCGCGGCATCCATCGGCATGCTGATCCCGCGCCACTGCATGATCGCAACCAGCAGGAGGACCGGCGATCAGCGTACGGCCTCCGATCAGCGTCACCGGCGGGATCGTCGCCACCGCGACCTTCAGGAACGTGTAGGACGCGCCCCACAGCGTCGCGAGCACCAGCAGCAGCGCCAGTTCGTTCGCGATCTTCGGGGGCGGCGGTTGAGACTCGTTCATGTCGTGACCCTGTCTTTTCTTGTCAGGGCCGACATTACAGGCGGCGAGCACAACAATACTTCGCTAGCCACCGAAGTGTCGATAGAGCGTTCAACCGGTCGAGCCGACCTCGAACAGTTCGCCGTCGTAACCCGCCTCGGCGGGAATCCGGAGTTGGCGGCCGCCATTGTTCCGGCTCATGACGGGCGTCACGGTGACGACAGACTTGCCCCTGGAGTCGTCCAGCGCCGCCTTCACGTTCGGCTGCTTGCCGAGCTTGATCAGATTGCGCGTGGTCGGGAACGGCAGCTTGAAGCGACCGGTCTCGCCGCCTTCCAACGCCTCGCGCGGCGACACCCAGATCGAGTCGGTCGATTCCTTGCCGTCATGGGCGCCGACCTGTTCAGGAGGGGCTGCGGCGAGGAAGAACCAGGTGTCGAAGCGCTTTGGCATGCCCTCCGGCGTGATCCAGTGCGCGTAGGGCACGAGCTCGTCGAGCGCGAGCACCATGCCGTTTTCGGCCAGCACCTTCAGGAAGCTGATCTTGCTGTCGCAGAGATCGGCCCGATGCGCAGCCTCGATCTCGCTGGCGCGCTTGGCAGCGACCAGCGCCTGCGAGCCCTTCGGTCGCGCCAGCAGGATGCCGCTTTCCTCGAAGGTTTCGCGGATCGCAGCGATGCGGAAACTCAGCGTGGCCTCGTCGAGCCCCTCGCCGCCCGAGTAGAGCTCTGATGCTGCGATGATCTCCTTGTCGCCCTTGTCGACGCTACCGCCCGGAAACACCAGCGCGCCGGAATTGAAGTCGATCTCATAATGGCGAACCATCATGAAGACTTCGATCTCGCTGGCGGCAGCGTTGTCGCGCAGCAGCAGGATGGTGGATGCGTTACGCGGGGCGACGATCTCGGGCATTGAATTAGCCCGCCGCGCTGGATTGCGGTTGCAGGTTGGCGCGGCGGTCGACGCGCGCCACCCGCGACAGCAGGTACTCGACCTCGGCCTTGGCGGTCGCCGTGATGTTGGCGCCGGGCTTGCGCTGCGCGCTCGACGAAATGATACCGCGCTTCTGCAGTACGTATTTGCGCACCGACAGGCCGGCGCCGGGCTGCTGCTCATACCGGATCAGCGGCAGATGGGCGTCGAACAGATCGTGCGCGGCGTCGCGCTTGCCGGCCTTTTGCAGATTGACGACGTCGATCAGCAGTTCCGGGAAGGCGTAGCCGGTCATGGCGCCGTCGGCGCCGCGCTCCATCTCGAAATCGAGGAACAAGCCGCCATTGCCGACGAGGATAGACATCGGTTTCAGCGTGCCGTCCTTCTGATAGCCGCGCAGCGTCGAGATCTTCTCCAAGCCCGGCCAGTCCTCGTGCTTGAGCATGACGCAGGACGGACTATCCATCACGATCTTGCGGATCACGGCGGGCGTGAAGACGACGTTGAGCGTCAGCGGATAGTCCTGCAGCACCCAGGGAATGTCGTCGCCGATCGCTTCCTGCGCCTGCTTGAAATAGCCGGTGATCTGGTCGTCGGTGCGAAGATGAGGCGGCGGCGCGATCATAACCCCCGCGGCCCCAGCATCCATCGAGGCCTTCGCCAGCGAGCGCATCGAGGCGAAGCCCGGCGCCGAGACGCCGACGATGATCTGCATGTTCTTGGCGCGCTTGACGAAGCGGATGGCGACCTGCTCGGCCTCGACCGCGTCGAGCTTCGGCGCCTCGCCCAGAATGCCGAGCACGGTGACGCCGTCGCAGCCGACTTCGGCGTAGAAGTCGGTCAGCCGGTCGATCGATTTCTCGTCGATGCGGCCGTCCTCGTGGAACGGCGTCGGCGCGATCGCAAAAGTGCCTGCGGCCTGGGCGGTGAGCTTGGTCATGTGTGCGTCTATCCTTTCGTCATTCCGGGATGCGCCGGCCGGCGCAGGCCCGAAATCCAATTGTCTTGCTAGCATGGATTCCGGGCTCAGGCTTCGCGTGCCCCGGAATGACAGCTATTTGAATCGTCTCGCCGACTTCTTGATCTCGTCCTCGGAGAAGAAGATTTCCTTGGCGTGGGTGACGATATCCTCGGCCTTCCACCCCGTAAACGGCGGCGTCCAGCCTTCCATTTCCATCATCCGCATCTCGCGGACCCCGCGGGGGCCGGAAACGCCGAGCACCTTCCCGGTCTGGTCGCCGGAGAGGTCGCTGACCATGTATAGCACGGCCGGCGCGATACCGTTCGGGCCCAGCGCCGCGCCGGGATTCTCCTTGTAGCGCGGCAGGTCGGCGGTCATGCGGGTCAGCGCGCCCGGGGCCAGCGTCCAGATCCGAATATTGTATTTGCGGCCTTCGATGGCGAGCACGTTCGACAGTCCCCAGATACCGCCCTTGGCGGCGCCGTAATTGGTCTGGCCGAAATTGCCGATCAGGCCCGAGGTCGAGGAGGTGTTGACGATGACGCCGCCGCCGTTCTCGCGCATCCATTTGAACACCGGCTGGGTGCAACAGAAGGTGCCCTTGAGATGCACCCGGATCACCCTGTCCCAGTTGGCCTCCTTGGCCTTGGCAAAGGTCTCGTCGAGCAGGATGCCGGCGTTGTTCACCAGGATGTCGGCGCGGCCGAAATTCTTGATGGCGTCGTCGAACACCGACTGCCCGCCGGCCATGGTGGAGATGTCAGAGCCGTTGGCGACCGCGCGGCCGCCCTCTTCCTTGATGGCGTTGACCACCTTCTGCGCCATCGAAACGTCGGCGCCGGAACCGTCGCGCGGCCCGCCGAGGTCGTTGACCACGACCGCCGCGCCCTCGCGCGCGAACAGCTTTGCGTAGGCCTCGCCCAGCCCGCCGCCCGCCCCGGTGATGATGGCGACCTTACCGTCGAGTAGTCCCATGGTTTTGCTCCCATCGTCGTTTGTTATTCGCCGTCATGGCCGGGCTAGTCCCGGCCATCCACGCCTTCCTTGCCACCGAGATAAAACATGGATGCCCGGGACTTCTAGCGCGAAGACGCGCTTCGCGCTTCTACCCGGGCGTGACGACAACGATTCACAGCGGCACAGAAATCATCACCCCAGCACCGTTTTCCCGCTCTTGATCACGGTCAAGCCACGCGATTTCACCTTGGCTTCGAACGACACCACGTTGCCGTCCTTCCAGAGCTCCATGGTCACGGTCTCGCCGGGGAACACCGGTGAGGAAAATCGCGCCACGTGCTGCTTGAAGGCGGAAGGATCGTAATCGGCATAGGTCTGCAGCACGCCGCGGCAGGTGATGCCGTAGGTGCACATGCCGTGGAGGATCGGTTTCGGGAAACCGGCCTTCCTGGCGAACTCAGGATCGGAGTGCAGCGGGTTGCGGTCGCCGCAGAGGCGATAGACCAGCGCCTGGTCCGGACGCGTCGTGATGTCGACGATCTTGTCGGGCGCCCGGCTCGGCACCTTGTGCGGCTCGGGTTGGCCCTCGGAAGGGCCGCCGAAGCCGCCATCGCCGCGCGCGAAGCGCGAGGCCACCAGCGTGGCCAGCTTGTCGCCGTTCTCGTCCTTCAGCACGGTCTGGTGCCGGATGACGGCACCCTTGTCCTTGCCCTTGTCGAAGACGTCGAGCACGGTAGAATCGGCCGTGATTTTCGCGGCACTCGGGAGCGGCTTGTGGAAGGT
>CADEDX010000388.1:0-993 GCA_902826195.1 uncultured Bradyrhizobium sp.
CACCCAGTGGCCCAGCGTGG
Organism: uncultured Bradyrhizobium sp.; assembly: GCA_902826195.1. Classification (GTDB taxonomy): domain Bacteria; phylum Pseudomonadota; class Alphaproteobacteria; order Rhizobiales; family Xanthobacteraceae; genus Bradyrhizobium. The sequence continues at coordinate 21 of CADEDX010000388.1, forward strand.
TGAACACCCGCTCCGCCATGTTGGCGGCGGCGGCTTTGGTGAAGGTGATACAGAGGATCTTTTCCGGCGGCACGCCGTCGAGCAGCAGCCGGATCACCCGCTGTACCAGCACGTGCGTCTTGCCCGAGCCGGCGTTCGCCGACACGAACGAGGACGCGGCCGGATCCGACGCGCGCGCCTGCGTCTCGCGCACGTTCGCAGGGATGATGCGCGCGGCTTTCACCATTCCTCGATCCCCAGCCCACCGGCCGCCGACCATTCCTTGATGCGGGCGAGATCATCATAGGCGCCGTAGCGATTCGACCACATCGATAGATTGAGCGAGGTGTAAGCCGTCTCCTCGTTCTCGAATTTTCGGATCAGCGCTTCGAGCTGTTCCAGCGCATAATCCGCCGCTTCGTCCGGCCGCTGCGGCGTATCGTTGCTGCGGATCTTGAGCTCGAGCGTGCGCTGCTCGCCGGGCGGGTTGTTGCCGCTCAGCCTGACATAGACGAGTTCGCCGACCGACGATCCGGCGTGGATATTTTCAAAGCCGCCTTCGCGCAGGATCGCGGCCTCCAGCGTCAGTTGCGGCGACAGGCCCATCCGCACCTGTTTTCCGGTCGGCGGCTGGCCGGTCTTGTAGTCCAGGATCGCAAAGCTGCCGTCGTGGCGCTGCTCGATCCGGTCGGCGCGCGCCGACAGCGTGAAGATGCGATCGTTGTCGAGCGGAATCTTGATCTCGCCGCGGATCTCCGCGTCAATTTTTTCGATGGAGTCGCGCCGCGCCGTTTCCCAATCGGCGAACCAGTCGGCGATGCGCCGGAAGCGCGGCCACCACAGCGCCCGCGCCTCGGGACGCTCCATCAGCGGCGCGAAGAATTTTTCGCCGATGCTACGCAGCGCCAATGCGGGCTGCGGCGGCAGCGCGTCGACGAATTTCTGCGTGAACTCGCCAAGCGCGCCATGGATCGCCGAACCGGGGTCGGCCGCC
>CADEDX010000388.1:1003-4701 GCA_902826195.1 uncultured Bradyrhizobium sp.
GGCGCGGGCCAGCATTTCGCGGCTATAGCCGCCGCCGCCGAAGGTCGCGTCGACATAAAGACCGCGTGGGATCGGCGCGAGCGCATCCAAGGCTTCGCGAAGCAGCACCGGCGCGTGGCTCATGGCGACGAACTCTTGCGACGTGAGGGGGCGACGTAACGAGGGATGCGATTGCTTGGGGCGGCGACGCCGGCGCTCCTGTCTGGGAGATTTGCGCCGGCGTCATCCGCCCCACCCTTCCCCGTCTCAAGGGAAGGAGCTCTGTGTTCTAGCTCGCCGCTCATGGCGCGACACCAAGGTCGCGCAGCGATGTGACGCCGGCGGCGATGGCGCGGGATTCAGCGGCCCAGGATTCCTCCCGAGCCGGCGCCCACACCTCGAACCTATCCCGCATGCCAACGAAAATAGCTTCCTCGTCAAGACCATACTCGGCGCGCAGCGCCGCCGGAATGGTGATCCGGCCGGCGGAATCGAAGCCGTAGAAATCGGCCAGGCCGAAATAAAGCCGCTCCAGCGCCGCCCGGCGGGGATCGAGCGGATCGAGCCGCAAAATATATCTTGCGTAGATCGTATAGGGATCGCGCAGCCAGTCCTCGATCGCCGTCACCGACAGTTTTGTCGGTCGCATCGCGACCGGTGGTTTTGGCGCGGGCTGCGCGATCGGTTCGACCTTGTCGGGCTGGTCGAGTTCGGCGGCGTAGCGGACGTAGTTTTCGCCGGCACGTTTGGCCTCGTCCCAGCGCTCCTCGCCGGCGACGGCTTCCAGCCGGTGCAGAAAGCGCGAGGCGACGGCGGGCGCGCCGCCGACCTTGGCCGCATGGGTCAGGATCACATCTTCCGTTCCCAAAAGTTGCGCAAAATCGTGCGCGGAGAGGCCGATGCGCCGCTCCGGCAGATCGAGACCGAGTTCATGGCGCATCGGCCGGCTCAGCCACGGATCGACCCGCGGCGCCGGCGGCCAGACGCCTTCGACCAGCCCGCCGAGAATGACGCGATCGGATTCGGTCAGCCGCGCTTCGAGCTGGCCGTAGATGTGAAGCTGCGCGGTCGCCGATTCCGGACGCCGCGCCATCCGGTCGGCATAGGCGGTCTGGAACAATTCGGGGTAATCGCCGAGTTGCACCAGAAGACCACTCGGCTTCTGCTCGGCCAGCAAATCGTCGAACGCGGCCGACAGCGCCGCGCCCTGCGTTTCCTCGAACGCGACGGCAATGCCGTTCTGGTCGGACGACAGCGCGATCAGTACTTCGCGGTGGCGCAACGCCAGCTCAGCAAAGTCATATGGCTTTGACGTGCCCATGACTTCCAACGGCGAAAATGCCTTCAGCAGCGCTGCGATCAGCCCCTGCGCGGCGTCGAGTTCGTCATCCCGCAATTTGGCGCGCGACTCGGAAGCGTGCAGCGAGGACATCTCGTGGCTGCGGAGCTTTTTGAGCTCCGTGCGGAACCGATCGAAGTCGCGCACAAGGCCGGCCGTTCCCGGTTGCGGCCGGGTGCCGCGCAGCAGCGCCAGTTCCAGCGTCTCGATGGCGCGCCTGTGCGTACCGGCCGCGCGGCCGAGCCGGAACAGCGGATGCTTCAGTAGCGCCAGCAATGTCGGCGGCTCCAGCCCCCTGGAGGCCGCTTCAGCAGCCAGCCGCGCAAAAATCCCGGCGGGCGTATCCATCAGCGCGTCGCCGCCGGAATCGTTGAAGTCGAGATTCCAGCGCCGCAGCGCCGCCATCACCCGCCGCGCCAGCGCCCGATCCGGCGTCACCAGCGCCGCCGACTTGTCCAGATGCCGCGCCTCGCGCATCACCACGGCAATCGCCAGCGCCTCCGTCTCGGAATTCGGCGCCTCGACGACGGTGAGTTTTGCCATGCCGCCCGCGATTCTGAGTTCAACATCCGGCTGGGCCAGACGGTCGTGCCATTGCTCGGTCGCGCTCGACGGCCGCATCGTCTCGGACACTAGCACCTCGCGTCCATGCGGCTTTGGCGTGCCGAGGATTTCGACATCGCTGCGCTTGATGCCGAACCGATCCAACAGACCGTGCATCGCGTATTGCGGGTGGTTGGAAGAAGGCTGCGTGGTGAACTTGCCTTGGGCGTCCCTGACGCCGCCGATGATCTGCCAGGCTTCCTCGTCGAGATCGATATCGAGCCCAGGCAGCACCACCGCACCGAGCTTGAGGCCGGCGACGGCAGCGAGGAATTTCGCGGTCGCCGGCATCGAACCGGTCGATCCGGCTGCAACGACCGGCCCCGCATGATGCGCGGTCAGACGTGCGGCCTCCGCCTCGATCAGGCGGTCGCGCCGCTCGGCGGGCTCGATCCGGCCGATTTCCTTCAGGTGCTCCGGCCATGCCTTGCGCGCGATGCGCAGGAATTCCAGCGAGTGCTGCCAGTATTTGTCGAACTGGTCCGGCACCAGGCGGTCGAGCGCTTCCCAGGCGACACCGCGCGTCACCATGTCGTCCATCAGCCGCGCCAGATCGCCGGCCAGCGCCAGTGTCGAAGCCGGGCCGCCGACCACGAGCGGCGCCGACACCGGGCTCTTCGCCCATGCCGCGACCAGATGCGCCAGCGTCAGCCGCCGCTCGAGTTCGCCGAGCCGCGGCGGAACGTCGAGCGGCGCCACGCCGCTGAACTGTTCGGTGCCTTCCGCGAACGCCAGCTCGTCCTCGTCGATGTCGCCGAGCGCCACGATGCGCGGCAGGATCGCGGCATCCGTCTTCAGCTCATCGAGAAAGATTTCGCGCGCCAGCCGTCCCGCGCGGCGGGTCGGCAGATAGAGCGTCGCGGTCGCAAGGTTGAGCGGATTGTTGCGCGCCTCGAATCCCTCGACCAGCCGGCCGTCGACCAGCGCCGCGATGACGATGCGCAGGAGCGGAACGGAGACGGGAACGCTGAAGACGCGCATGGAGGTCCTGATTCGGAATCAGGCCGCAATATAGGGAGGTAATCAGGGAAGGTCAGGGGCTGGGGGCGCAGCTATCCCAGATACCCACCGTCGTCACCCGCGCAGGCGGGTGAGCCAGTATTCCAGAGACAGCAGTGATTGAACCGATAGGCCGCGGCGTACTGGATACCCCGCATTCGTGGGACATGACGACCTGATTGGTAGCGGGTGCGTGGCCCTACGCCACACTCTCCAGAAACGCCTCTTCCGCGGCCTGCACCGCGTCGGGGGTTCCGACATGCATCCAGACGCCGTCGAGCCGCAGGCCGAACAGCCGCTCCTGCTCGTTGGCGCGGTCGAACATTCTGGTCAGCGAAAACTCGCCGGCGGGCGCGTCGGCAAACAGCGCGGGCGACATGATGGCCGCGCCCGCATAGACGAACGGCACCACCTGGTGCTCTTTCCGTTTGCGCAGCGCGCCGTCGGGCAGCATCGTGTAGTCACCGCGGCCGGTGTAGCCGATGCTGCTGGTGGTCGGCGCCATCAACAGCAGGATGTCCATCCGTTCGGGATCGAAGGTTTCGGCGAGCCGCCTCAGGTTGGGCCGCACGCCGTCGATCCACATCGTGTCAGCGTTGAGATGGAAGAACGGCTCCTTGCCCAACAGCGGCAGCGCCTTCACGACGGCGCCGCCGGTGCCGAGCACCTGGTCGCGTTCATCGGAAATCGCGATGCGGGGGCGGCTGCGGTTCGCGGTGTGCTGGATGATCTGGTCGGGCAGATAGTGCACGTTGACCACGGCCTCGCTGACGCCGGC
>CADEDX010000388.1:4801-6659 GCA_902826195.1 uncultured Bradyrhizobium sp.
GGATGATCTGGTCGGGCAGATAGTGCACGTTGACCACGGCCTCGCTGACGCCGGCGCCGGCGAGCTTGTCCAGCACGTGATCGAGCAGGGGCTGGCCGGCCACGCGCACCAGCGGCTTTGGCATGTGGTCGGTCAATGGGCGCATGCGCAAACCGAGGCCGGCGGCGAGAACCATGGCTTTGCTGGGCAGAACGGACATTTTGGGAGTTTCTCGGACCATCAAATCGCGCTGCGGATCATATCACGGCGATTCGTCTCTTGCAGCGCTCCCCGAGCCCTTAGTGGCCGCATATGACGGCCATACGACGGCCGCCTGATCAGGCTTCGGCGCCCTCGGCCCCGCGCTTGGCCGCTTTTTTCTTTTTGTCGCCCTGCTTGAGGAAATTGACGCCGATCTGGTCGCCATTGACCCAGGCCAGTTCGCACCGCCGGTAGGCCAGCCCCGTGGACGACAGCAGCAGGAAGAATTCCTTCAGGTGCAGGCCCTCGACCGAGCCCTCGACTGTCAGCTTGGCGCCGGTCTCGGAGACGTCCTCCATGACGCAGTCGCGCCGCCAGGTACCATCGATACCCATCATGTGCGCGGCAAAGCCGCGCTCGAACACGATCCGGTCTCCGCGGCGCCGTTCCGCCCCCGCCATGGCTGTTGTTCCATCTCAAGTCTGGCTACGCCAGCCGGGTCGGCATGGCGGGTTCCAGAGTAAGAGGGGGCTGACTAACAGGAGGTAAATCAGGCCTGCGGTGGCGGCACATTGGCGGCATACCAGCCGCGAAATTCTGCCAGCGCCGGGTGTGCCAGCGAGCGGTTGAGATAGGTCCATATCCGGGGCTGGTGGCGGAGGTATTGCGGCTTTCCGTCGCGCCGGTTCAGCCGGGCGAAGGTGCCGAGCAGGCGGGTGTTCCGCTGCGCCGACATGATGGCGTAAAGCTCGGCGAAGCCCGCCGGGTCGAACTGGGGATCGGCCGCGCGGCGCGCCTTGATGTAGCGGGTCAACAGCGTCAGTTCGAGCTGTTCGGCGACGTCGATCCGGGCGTCCTGCAGCAGCGACACCAGGTCGTAGGCGGCGGGGCCGAGCACGGCGTCCTGGAAGTCGATGATGCCGACGCGCAAAATTCCCTCGCGGTCGCCGAGCCAGATGATGTTGGGCGAATGAAAATCCCGCATCACCCAGGTCCGGGGTGCCGCCGCCGGCTTCTCCAGCAATTTTCGCCACATCGCGGTGAATTCGTCGCGCAGCTGCGGGCTGACCTCGGCGCCGCGGTCCGGCAGATACCATTCCAGCATCAGGCCGATCTCCACCAGCCACGCATCGATATCGAAGACCGGAATTTGGTAGGAGGTTTGCGGCGCCACCGGCGCGGTGTCGGGCAGCGCCTTGCAATGCAGCTCCGCCAGCATGTCGGTCGCCGCCTCGTAGCGCTCGACGATCGGCTGCGGCGGGTCGCCTTCGACGACGCCCGCGCTGCCGAAATCCTCGGTGATCAGGAAACCGGAATTCAGATCGGCGTGATGGATGGCGGGCGCCGAAAAGCCGTGCGCGCGCAGCCCGTTGTCGATCGCGACGAACGGCGTGACGTCTTCGGCCAGATGCACCGCCGCGCTGTAGGATTTTCCGTCATAGATCGCCGGGCCATCGGGCCGGCGCGGCGAATTCATCAGGATCGATGTCGTGTCGTCGCGGATCAGCCGCGCGTAGGAGCGCGTCGAGGCGTCGCCCGGCATACGCGCGCGTACGCGGTCGAGGAAGCCGGCATCGGTCAGAAAATCCCGCAGCGTCTCGAGCCGCGTCACCTGCGCCGCCGCCTGGCCGTGGCCGGTGATTTCGGCGGCACGTGCGGTGGATCCGAGCGCCGGGCG
>CADEDX010000389.1 GCA_902826195.1 uncultured Bradyrhizobium sp.
CTGCGAACGGGCGCGGCGGCAGCACAACGGGCCTGGTGCGCCCGAGCTGGCGGTGTTTGCTCCGAAATTCTTGCCGCCTTCAAACCCGATAAACCGTAGCGCGCCGGGCCATCGGTGCGGAACGGCATGACAGCCATGCGGCACGCGCGCCCGCGCAACACCGGCGCGTCGGCTTTCATCCTGAGCGCAAGCGCATTTTCTTGATTTGAACTATTCCAGATCGCAGTCCATGTTCCCCGCGCGCAGCTCACTCGGTGGATTGAGCGAACAGGGGATACGCGATGGCCAATCTCACGATCAACGGCAAATCAATCAGCGTGGACGTCGAAGACGACACACCACTTCTTTGGGCAATCCGGGAGAACGTCGGGCTGACCGGCACCAAATACGGATGCGGCATTGCACAATGCGGCGCCTGCACGGTTCACATCGACGGGGTCGCGATGCGTTCCTGCGGGGTCACGGTCAGCGAAGCCGCCGGCAAGCAGATCACCACGATCGAAGGGCTCGCCAACAATGGCGCGTTGCACAAGGTGCAGCAGGCGTGGGTCTCAAATGACGTGCCGCAATGCGGCTACTGCCAGAGCGGCATGATCATGGCCGTAACCGCTCTCCTGAAGGAAAAGCCGAAGCCGACCGACCGGGATATCGACGAGGCCATCACCAATATCTGCCGTTGCGGGACCTTCCAGCAGGTCCGCGCGGCGATCCACGAAGCCGCAAGCGCTTGAGGGGGATGTCATGAACCAGCACATCATGCCCAAACTCACCCGCCGCGGTTTTGTGATCGGAACCGCTGCCGCCGGCGCCGGCCTCGCCATTGGGCTCGACCTTCCTTTCGGCGGACCGGCCGTCGTCCGCGCCGCCGACGGCTCGCCCGAAGTCAATGTCTGGGTGGTGATCCGTCCCGACAACACCACCGTGATTAGAATCGCCCGCTCGGAGATGGGCCAGGGTACCCTCACCGGCCTCGCCCAACTCGTCGCCGAGGAACTGGAATGCGACTGGTCGAAGGTCGTCACCGAGTATCCCACCCCCGGACAAAGTGTCGCACGCAAGCGCGCCTGGGGCGATTTCTCGACCGGCGGCAGCCGCGGCATCCGCACCAGCCAGGAATATGTCCGCAAGGGCGGCGCCACCGCGCGCGTCATGCTGATCCAGGCGGCCGCCAACGAGTGGAAGGTGCCGGCCTCGGAATGCACCGCGGCCAACAGCGTCATCACTCACACGCCGTCGGGCAAGACCACGACCTACGGCAAGGTGGTGGAAGCCGCCGCCAAGCTCGAAACGCCGGCGGACGTCAAGCTGAAGGACCCCAAGGACTGGAAGATCATCGGCAAGGGCGTCAAGCGGCTCGACACCGTCGACAAGACGACGGGTGCGATGATCTACGGCGCCGACGTCAAGCTGCCGGGCATGCTGAACGCCGCGATCAAGGATTGTCCCGTATTCGGCGGCAAGCTGAAGAGCTTCGACGAAGCCAAGATCGCCAATATGAAGGGCGTAAAGAAGGTGGTGAAGGTCGGCGATAGCGCGGTCGCCGTCGTCGCCGACACCTGGTGGCACGCCAAGACCGCGCTCGATGCGCTACCGATCGTCTGGGACGAAGGAGAGAACGCCAAGGTCAGCAGTGAATCGATCTCGAAATGGCTGGCCGAAGGCCTCGACAATGCCCAGCCGGCCTATGTCGGCAACCAGAACGGCGACGCCAAGGCGGCGATTGCAGGCGCCGCCAAGAAGATCGAAGCGGTGTACAACTATCCCTACCAGAACCACGCCGCGATGGAGCCGATGAACGCCACGGCGCTCTACACGCCCGACAAATGCGAGGTCTGGTGCGGCACGCAGAACGGCGAAGCGGCGTTTGCCGCGACGCTGGAAGCCTCGGGACTGCCGGCCGAAAAGTGCGAAGTCCACAAGCTCATGCTCGGCGGAGGTTTTGGCCGCCGCGGCATGACCGATTACGTTCGGCAGGCGGTCAACATCGCCAAGCAGATGCCCGGCACGCCGGTGAAATTGCTGTGGTCGCGCGAAGAGGACATGGCGCAGGGCAAGTTCCATCCGGTCACGCAATGCAAGATGACCGGGGCCTTCGATACCGACAACAACCTCACGGCCCTGCACATGCGGTTGTCGGGACAGTCGATCCTGTTCTCGGTGCGACCGGCGGCGCTGGAAAACGGCAAGGACCCCGCCGCATTCCAGGGCGTGAGCCCCTCGGGCGATGCGGCCATCGGCTACTCCGTGCCGAACCTGCTGGTCGAGCATTCGATGCGCAACCCCCACGTTCCGCCGGGTTTCTGGCGCGGCGTCAACGTCAATCAGAATGCAATCTACATGGAATGCTTCATGGATGAACTGGCGCATTCGGTCGGCCAGGATCCGGTGGAATTCCGCCGCAAGCTGATGAGCAAGCATCCGAAGCATCTTGCCGTGCTCAACGCCGTGGCCGAGAAGATCGGCTGGGGCAAGCCGCCGCCGCAGGGCGTCTATCGCGGCATCGCGCAGGTGATGGGCTACGGCAGCTATGTCGCGGGCGCCGCGGAAATCTCTGTCACCGAAGGCAACAAGATCAAGGTGCATCGCATCGTTGCCTCGACCGACCCGGGTTATGTTGTCAACCCGGCGCAGATCGAGCGGCAGATCGCGGGCTCGTTCGTCTATGGCCTGTCGGCCTTGTTTTACGGCGGCTGCACGGTGAAGGACGGCAAGATCGAGCAGGCCAACTTCGACACCTACAACTCGATGCGGATCGCCGAGATGCCGAAGGTGGAATGCGTCATGGTGCCGAGCGGCGGTTTCTGGGGCGGCGTCGGCGAGCCGACCATCGGCGTCGCCGCGCCGGCGGTGCTCAACGCCTACTTCGCCGCCACCGGCAAGCGTATCCGTTCGGTCCCCTTGCGGGACCAGAACATCACGTTCGCCTGACAATGGCGGCGGCCTCGCTTCGGGGCCGCCGTTTCCCATCGCGAGATTGCCGATGAATGCGTTGCTTATCGCCATCGCAGCCGCTGCCATGGTGTGGTGTCAGCCGTTGCTGGCGGCTGCCGATCCGCCGCCTGGCGCGGCGTCCTGCTCCGGCTGCCATTCCCCGGCAGCAACCAATTCGGCTATCCCGCGGCTATACGGACGCGACGCGGCTGACATCGAAAAGGCGATGGCCGGCTTCCGCGACGGCTCGCTTCCCGCCACCGTCATGAACCGCATCGCCAAGGGTTTTACGGACGAGGAGTCGCGCGCGATTGCAGCGTGGCTCGCGGCGCAGAAATAAGAGGCCGCCGGCATGGGTATCAATCATCGCCTCAGCCGCCGGGATTTCTGCCGCAGCGGTGCAGCCGCCGCAGCAGCAAGCGCGCTGCCCCTGCCCGCGTTCGCCCAATCCGCGCCCCGCGTGGTGGTGATCGGCGGCGGCTTCGGCGGTGCAAGCTGCGCGCGGGCGCTCAAGCTGTTCGATCCGAAACTGCAGGTCACGCTGGTCGAGCAGAGCAAGACCTTCATCGCCTGCCCGTTCAGCAACAACGTCATCGCCGGATTGCGCGGGATCGAGGAGCAGCAATTCGGCTATGACAAGGTCGCCGCCGCCGGCATCGCCGTGGCGGCGCAGGCCGCAACGGCCGTCGATGGAACGGCGCGGACCGTCGGCCTCGCCGACGGCACCTCGCTTTCCTACGATCGGCTGGTGCTTTCTCCCGGCGTCGATCTGCGCTTCGACGTACTGCAGGGCTACGACGAGGCTGCGGCTACGAAGATGCCGCATGCCTGGAAGGCTGGCGAGCAGACCTTGCTGCTGCGCAAGCAACTCGAGGCCATGGATGATGGCGGCCTGGTCGTGATCTCCGCCCCTGCCAACCCCTACCGCTGCCCGCCCGGCCCCTATGAACGGGCCTGCCTGATTGCATACTACCTCAAGACCAAAAAACCGCGCTCCAAGCTGCTCATCCTCGACGCCAAGGACACCTTCTCCAAGCAGCGCCTGTTCCAGAACGCCTGGAAGGAGCTGTATCCCGGCATGGTCGAATGGGTGTCGCTGTCGCAGGGCGGCAAGGTCAATGCCGTCGACGCCGCGAGCAACACGCTGATTACCGATTTCGGCAATCACACCGCCAAGGTGGCCAACGTCATTCCGCCCCAGCGCGCCGGCCGCATCGCCATGATCGCGGGCGCCGCCGACAATACCGGCTGGTGCGCCATCGATCCCGTTACTTTCGAGTCCAGATCGGCGCCGAACATCCATGTCATCGGCGATGCCTGTCTCGCCGGAGGCATGCCCAAATCCGCTTTCTCGGCCAATGCGCAGGCCAAGGCGTGCGCCCGCGCGGTCGCGACACTGCTGTCAGGCGGATCGCCCGCCGCGCCGAAACTGATCAACACTTGCTACAGCCTGGCCGCGCCCGACTACGGCATCTCGGTTGCCGGCGTGTACCAGCCCAAGAACGGATTGCTCGCCGACGTCGAAGGCGCCGGCGGCGTCAGCCCGGTCGACGCGCCGCGTGATTTCCGCGCCCGCGAGGCCGATTACGCGCAGACCTGGTTTGCGACCATTACGGCGGAAGTCTTTGGCTAGAGATGTATTTCGCATATCAGCGCTGTTCCTTGCCGGCGCCCTGCTTGCGCTTCCCGGTGGCGCAGGCGCACAGGCCTTGTCGCCCTACACCGTCGTCGGCGACGCCATTCCGGAACCGCTCACGCGGGTGCGCGGCGACGCGGCCCGCGGCCGCGCGCTCGTGGTCGAGCGTTCCAGCACTTGTATCCTCTGCCACAGCGGCCCATTTCCCGAACAGAAGTTTCAGGGCGATCTGGCGCCCGACCTTGCCGGTTCCGGCAGTCGGGGGTCCGAGGGGCAGCTTCGGCTGCGGCTGGTGGACGCGTCCCGCCTCAATGCCGCGACCATCATGCCGTCCTACTACCGCGTGGCCGGCCTCGCCCGCGTTGGGACGCCGTGGCGCGGCAAGCCGATCCTGTCGGCCGAACAAATCGAGGACATCGTGGCGTATCTCGTGACGCTGCGACAATAGGAAGACACGATGCAGCAGCCTTCCCATTCATCACGCCGCCAGTTCCTCGGCCTCGCCGGTGGCGCCGCCGTGCTCGGCACCATTCCCGTCGTCACCGTTCATCCCGCCGAGGCAACACCGGCGATGCTGGCCTCCGCGATCCAGCAGGTCACGGGCGGCGCGGCGGTGCGCACCGGGAAGGTCAAGCTCGACATCCCGCCGCTGGTCGAGAACGGCAACACCGTGCCGATGACGGTCAGCGTTAACCACCCGATGGCTCCGGAAGATCACGTCCGCAGCATCCACGTCTTCAACGAAAAGAATCCGCAAGCCAACATCGCCAATTTCCATCTCGGCCCGCATAGCGGCCGCGCGCAGGTTTCGACCCGGATCCGGCTGGCCGACAGCCAGAAGATCGTCGCGATTGCCAGGCTTTCGGACGGGTCGTTCTGGTCGGCCAGCGTCGATGTCGTGGTGACGCTCGCCGCCTGCACCGAGGATGTGATCTGATGGCCTCCGCCCTGATCAACGTTCCGGCAAAAGCCAGGCGCGGCGACATTATTGAGATCAAGACATTGATGTCGCACGTCATGGAAACCGGCTATCGCCATATGGCGTCAGGCGAACTCGTTCCGCGCGACATCATCACGAGCTTTACATGCCGCTTCAACGGAGCGGAGATTTTCCGCGCCGACCTGTTTCCGGCGATCGCTGCCAACCCCTTCATCACCTTCTTCACGACGGCAACCGAAAGCGGCAAGTTCGAGTTCGAATGGGGCGGCGACCAGGGATTTTCCGAAACCGCATCCGCGTCGATCACGGTCGAATGAGATTTGCGGGCGCCATAGCCATCGCGCTGCTGATCGCGGTCCCGGCCTTCGCCGCCGAAATCCCGCCAGCCGACCGCCGCTCCGGCTACGACTTCATGAAGCCGGACACCAAGGCGATGCAGGACGAGGACACCGCCAACGCCGGCATGCTCTGGGTGCTCGACGGCGAAGCGCTTTGGAAGCGCAAGGCGGGCGCCGCCGACAAGGCCTGTGCTGATTGCCACGACGATGTCAGCACCAGCATGAAAGGCGTGGCCGCCCGCTACCCCGCCTTCGACAAGGCGACCGGCCGGCCGATCGATCTGGAGCAACGCATCAATGCGTGCCGCAGCAACCGTCAGCAGGCGACGCCGCTACCGTTCGAGAGCCGCGAACTATTGGCCCTCACGGCCTTTGTCGCGCGACAGTCACGAGGCGAAAAGATCGAAAGCAGCACCGATCCGCAACTGGCGCCCTTCATCGAAAAGGGCCGCCAGCTATACGTGCAGCGTCAAGGACAACTCATGCTGGGCTGCACCAGCTGCCATGACGAAAATTGGGACAAAAAGCTCGCCGGATCCGCCATCACGCAGGGACACCCGACGGGCTACCCGCTCTACCGGCTGGAATGGCAATCGCTGGGGTCGCTGCAACGGCGCCTGCGCGCCTGTATCACCGGCATCCGGGCGCAGCCCTACGACTACGGCGCGCCGGAACTGGTCGAACTGGAACTGTATCTGATGTCGCGGGCACGCGGGATGAAGATGGAAGCGCCGGCCGTGCGGCCTTAGAGCATCCGGCACTTAACTTGATGCATATCCGTCGTGACAGAAATAGTTTTG
>CADEDX010000390.1:0-3386 GCA_902826195.1 uncultured Bradyrhizobium sp.
ACATTCCGGTGCTGCTCGAAGAGAACGCGAGGCTTCGCAAGCTCGCGGTCAAGCTGTCCAATCTGCTCGGCGATCTTCCCGAGCGTAGCGCCTGAGGCCGGGATCGCCCGATCTTCAGCCGTTATAGGCGAACAGCTCGATTGGATCGTTGAAGCCGCGGACCGGATATTCGCCGACACGCTCGAGAGCGAACTCGCTTCCGACGGAATCGGCGAAGGCGCGGGACAGCAGCACTGGTCTTCCCAACTGTTTGGTGAGCGCCTCCAGGCGCGACGCCATGTTGACCGCGGGGCCGATAACCGTGAAGTCGAGCCGGGTGCGCGATCCGATATTGCCGTACATGACGTCGCCGACGTGGACGCCGATGCCGTAATTCAGCGGCGCGCGGCCGGTCTCGCCGTTACTTTCGTTCAGCGCGTTCATCGCTTGGCGGGCCTCCGTCACAGCGCGCAGCAGGTTGGCGCAGGCCTGCGGCTGGCTGAGCGGAAAAATCGCCAGCAGGCCGTCGCCGATGAACTTCAGGATTTCTCCGCCATACAGCGCGATCGGCTCCGACATCGCGTCGAAATAACCGTTGAGGAGATCGATGACGTCGTCGCGCGGCCAGTTGTCGGAGATTGCCGTGAAGTCGCGCAGGTCGCAGATCATGATGGCGGCGCGCACCGTGGTGCCGCTGCCACGCCGCGTCGCACCGGCCAGGATCAGTTCGCTGGCATGCGAGCCGACATAGGTTTCGAGTAGCGTTCGCGCCAGCCGGTTCTTCATGCGGATCTCGCTGACCAGCGCGAGAACCGGCAGCAGGTCTGACAGCGTGGCAATGTGTGCCTTCTCGAAACCGCCTGGCTTGTCGGTCGCAAACGTCACGAGATGCTGCTTGCCGAGCGTATGGTACACCGGCCAAGCGACATAGTCGGTCAGGCCTTTCGCCCGCATCTCGTCGAAGATGGCGTGCTTGCGGCCCAGCGCGGGATCGCGTTCGAGATTCTCGCGCACCTCGGTCGCGCCCTCAAGAATCTCGTTGGCGGGACTGCCGATATATTCGGAGCGCTCCCTAACGTCGTAATCGACCCGCGCGATCTCGGCCTCGCGCATCCCCTCCTCCCACATGATCCGGGCACCGAGCCATTGCGGGTGGTGGATCAACAGATGAAGCGACGCCCGCTTGACGGGGATGCCGGCCTGCTGGAGACGGACGCACAGCTCGGCGAAGATATTGTCGATGAAACGCTCGTCGCGCGTGCCATTGGTCAGCCACTGCACGATGTCGCTGTCACGATGCGCGGAGGCGGCGTCGAGGGTGCGCGCGTCCATTTTTTGAAGCTCCTGGGCCGGGATCGACGGTACGGCAATATGTCGTATTCCCGCCCGGCGGCGTCAATGGCTGCAAGCCATCGCTCAAATTGTAGTCAGGACGGGCTGCCGTTTCCGACCAGCACGAACGGCGCCCAGGCGCTGGGATGCGCGTTCCGACCGCCCTTGGCCGCGAGTGCCGAGATCGAGCGGCGAAGCGCCTCGGCGGGACCGATACCGGATTGCGACGCCATGGCGCCGATGGCCCCCGTGGTGATGTAGACGGCCGCATCCGAATTGACCGGCCAGTGCGAGACCAGCAGCGCACGCGAGCCGGCATAGAAGAATGCCCTTGCAAGGCCGGAGAAGGCTTCGGAATTGGCCGCCTCGCCGCCGGCGGTGTTGCAGGCCGACAGCACCACCCAGTCGGCGTTGAGCTTGAGCTGCGAAATTTCCGATGAGGAGAGATAGCCGTCATCGGCCGGCGTGGCGGCGGCCGGCGGCGTCAGCACCAGTCCCGGCTCGATCGAGCCACGCACCTGGCCCGACAGCGCGCCATGGGTCGCGAAGTGCAGCATGCGATACTGATTGAGACGGCCGCTGTCGCTGAGCGACTTGATGGTGGTTTCGCTCGCGTCCTTGCCGAGATAGACGTCGCCATTGGCCGGCGCAAAACTGTTCGCCACCAGGCACAGTTCGAGCGCGGTTTCGGGCAATGGCGCCAGATGCTTGAGCTGCTCGATATCGGCGGTACCGCCCGTAAGCCTAGCGATCGAACGCCGCCCGCGCTGAGCGGCCTCGCTCAGTTTCGGTTCCGCGTTCGCGCCGCAGCTCTGGCGAAGCCGGGCCTGCGCGGCACGCTCGACATCGAAAGAGCTCTGCGCATTTCCGCTCAGCAGCGGATTGCCAAAGCCCGCGAACGGCTTTGGCGCCTTGCTGCGTTGCGCGACCTGCCGCAGCGCCTTGAGGCTGGAAACCGACGGCAGCACGGTCGTGGCAAAGCGTTTGACCAGCCACGACGCCTTGGCGAGGTCCCCGCCGGGAGCGGGTTTTTCGGTCAGCAGAACCTGGAACGGCAGCGTGGCCAGCGGGCCTGACGGCACGAGGATCAGTTCCTTGCCTTCGATCTCCTTCTCGACTGGCGCGATCAGCGCCTGATAGAGCCCGGACGCCCGCTCGAGGTCGAACGGCAACGGCTCGGCGCCGGAAGGCGCGCGGTCGCGGCCGAGCTTTTCGGCGCAGGCGCGATCCCGATCCAGCCACGCTTCGGCATCGAGACCACAGCGCAGGATGTTGACCGTCTCCGCCAGTTGCTTCGTGCTGATCGGCGCGGCGTGCCAGCGGATGTTGGCCCGCGTGACCGTCCAAACGACGGTGAAGCGCGCCGTCGTCGCAAACAGCAGCAGCGCCTCGTTCGGGTTCAGCCGCTTTTGAGTTTCTTCGATGGAAACGGGATTTCTGGTGACGAGCCCGGCGTAGTCGGGAAATTGCGCCGCGATCGAACGATCGAGTTCGCCGATCCGGCTTGCGATATCGGACGCTCTTTTCCGAAGCGCCTGCTCCGTCTGCGGGTTAAGCGCCGCGTTCGACTGCGACATCAAGGAGATGAGCAGCTTGTCGACGGCGAGCGCCTGTTCGCCGAGGTCCTGCCGCTCGCGGACGCGCGCCGGCAGATCACCGCTGCCGGCGGCAACCCGCGCCGACATTCCGGCAATCGCGTTTGCCGCCTGTTCGTCGCCGGTCCATTGCGCGGCCTCGAACGCGCGCGAACGCAACGCGGCGGCATTCCGGCTGTCGGACTCCGCGAGCTGATAGGCCGCGACGATCGATCCCGGGAATGGATTGGTCGCACCATAGGCCTTGAGATCGGCCGACTGTCCCTCGCCGGCCTCCGCGCTGCCGCGGCCGAGCAGAATGGCCGACGCGCGAACGAGCGCATCATAGGCCTGCTGCCAGGCCTTTGAATCTAGATAATGCGCGCCGAGATTGTTCAAACTGTTGGCGACATCCGGGTGCGCATCGCCGAGCGTGCTCAGGCGGACCTCCAGCGCGCGTTTGAGCAGAGGTTCGGCTTCGCCGGCCCGCCCGCTATTTTC
>CADEDX010000390.1:3396-6644 GCA_902826195.1 uncultured Bradyrhizobium sp.
GGTGTGGGGAACAGCGGGTGAACTTTGCTGGGCGCGTGCTCTCGGAACGACGGTGAGCCGCGCGCCACGCCTTTCGCCTGAGTAAAACGGTCGTCGTCGCCGATCAGCTCCACGAGATTGTCGAGCGAAATTGCGACGTCGAGGTGGTTCGGGCCGAGGTTTTTTTCGCGAATGGCCAGCGATTTGCGAAACAGCGCTTCCGCTTCCTTCTTTCGATCGGCGCGGGCTTGGGCGTCGGCGAGATTATTGAGCGCGATCGCGATATTCGGATGATCCGGTCCAAAGGCCTTTTCCTGGATCACAAGCGCGCGAAGCAAGAGGCCCTCGGCTTCCGTGGCCCTGCCCTGCCGCGTGAATACGAGCGCGAGGTTGTTGAGGCTGACGGCGACGTCGGCATGATCGGGCCCGAGCGCCTTTTCCCGGATGGCCAGCGCACGCCGCGACAATTGCTCGGCCTCCTGAAGCTTCCCCTGCTGGCGCCGCAATTCTCCAAGATTGTTCAGCGTTGCCGCGACATAAACACTGTCACGGCCGTGCTGTTTTTCCTGCAGGCCGAGCGCTTCCAAAAACCGCTCCTCGGCGAGTTGCAGCCGGCCTTGCGTCCGATAGATCTCCGCGATGTTGTTGAGGGCGACCGGGACCATCATGTCGGCCTGCCCCGGCGACTTCCTGAAAACCTCCAGCGCACGGCTGAAGATATCGAGCGCCTCTTCCTCTCGCAATTGACGGTGACGCAGATTGCCGAGCGGCACGCGCGCCAGCGCCGTCGTCAGATGGTCGGCGCCAAGGGCTTTTTCATCGATGCCGACCGCGCGCATCATATCGCGCTCGGCGTCCTTCAGCCGGTTCTGCCCGAGCGCGATCTGGCCGAGCGTGGAGAGGACAGCGGCAACATCGGGGTGATTTGGGCCGAGCGTCTTCTCGCGGATGGCCAGCGCCCGTCGCAACACCTTTCCCGCCTCGCTGGCCTCGCCCTGGGCCTGCAGCGCCTGGCCCAGCACGACGAGCGTCATGGCCGTCAAGGGCGACTGCGGACCCGATGCGCGCTCGGCGTCGGTCGCAAGCCGACGCGCGAGGCCAACGGCTTCGCTGTAGCGGCCCTCCTGCGCCAGAGCGGTGATCCGGCGCATCAGCGTCAGTAAGTCCTGCGGGTTGGTCTGGCCGTGCGACGCCACGACGCCTGAAAACAGCGCCGTCGCAATAAGCCACGCCGAAAATACCCGCCGAAGTGCCCGCATTTCCTGTCGCTCCGGTACTTAACCCTGCGTTCCGCTATCGCGGCCCTATGGGGCGGCAGCAAGGCGGCAATCCGGCTCTGGCGTCAGCGGCGGCACGGCCTATATCAGGACTGTCATATCCTCTTCATGCCCCCGCGTTGGCCTTGTTCAAATCAGCCGCGATCTTTCTGGCGTTGGTGTTTTTCCCGATCGGGCTTTCCGCCGGGCGCTATTGGCTTGCCGAATCCCGGGGCAACTGGCAGACGGCCGACCGCTCCAGCGCGGGTCTGTTGCCTTTGCCGTCGCAGCATACGGAGGCGATCATCCGGGTTTACGGAGCGCGCACGGTGCGATGGAAGGCGATCTTCGCCATCCACACCTGGATCGTCGTCAAGGAAGCCAACGCCTCGACCTATACCCGCTATGATTATACCGCCTGGGGCGAACCGATCCGCACCAACGGCTTTGCCGCCGACGCGCGCTGGTTCGGTGCGGTGCCCGAAACCATCGCCGCCGTCGACGGTGAAGAGGCCAGCCGGCTCATTCCAAAGATTCGCCACGTCGTCGAGAACTACAAGTTCCGTTCCTATGGCGACTACAACGCGTGGCCGGGACCGAACTCCAATACTTTTGTGCAGGCCGTGCTGGACGCGGTTCCCGAACTAAAGACCGTCTTGCCGCCGACCGCGATCGGCAAGGACTTTCCCTATCGCGGCGAGTGGTTCGGGCTGACGCCGTCAGGAACCGGCGCCTATGCTTCCGCGGGCGGCTATCTCGGCCTCACCATCGGATGGGTCGAAGGCCTGGAGATCAATTTTCTCGGCGCGGTGCTAGGCTTGGACATTCGTCGCCCGGCGTTGAAACTTCCAGGGATCGGCCGGTTGGGACTTACAGCTGGTATCTAACTGGCTGCTCCGCTGGCGACGGCCTTCCCCGAGCCGATCGATCGCCCTAATCTGCGCGCTAAGAAAATTCCGGGTGGAAATCAATGGCGCTTATCAAGACAGTCGAGAGCGAGCTCTATCGCATCCCGCTGACAGTCACCCTTTCCGACAGCACGCATGGTGAAATCGCGGCGTTCGAGCTGGTGACCTGCCGCGTTCGCGATGCCGACGGAGCGGAAGGCACCGGCTACACTTATACCGTCGGCCGCAACGGCGGCGCGATCGCGGATATCCTCAAGCGCGAGATTCCCGAGCTGATCGAAGGCCGGGAGGCCGACGACACCGAGGCGATCTGGCATCATGTCTGGTGGGGCCTGCATTATGGCGGGCGCGGCGGGCCGCCGGTGCTGGCGCTGTCGGCGCTCGATATCGCGCTGTGGGACCTCAAGGCGCGGCGCGCCAATCTGCCGCTGTTTCGCCTGCTCGGGGGCTTCGACGCCCGCGTGCCCTGCTATGCCGGCGGCATCGACCTCGATCTTTCCGTCGAGGCGCTGCTGAAACAAACCGACGACAACCTCGCCAATGGCTTTCGCGCCATCAAGATGAAGGTGGGCCGACCGGATCTGGCCGCCGACGTCGCCCGCGTGCAGGCGATGCGACAACATCTCGGCGGCGGCTTTCCGCTGATGGCAGACGCCAACATGAAATGGACGGTCGAGGAAGCCATCCGCGCGGCGCGCGCCCTGCAGCCGTTCGACCTCACCTGGCTCGAAGAGCCGATCATTCCCGACGATATTACCGGCCACGCCCGCATCATGGCGGCCGGCGGCGTGCCGATCGCGGCCGGCGAGAATTTGCGCACGCTGTGGGAGTTCAAGAACTATATCGCGGCCGGCGCGGTGTCCTATCCGGAGCCCGACGTCACCAATTGCGGCGGCGTCACCGGCTTCATGAAGGTGGCGCGGCTCGCCGAAGCCTTCAACCTGCCGGTCACCAGCCACGGCGCGCACAACGTCACGGTCCACCTGCTCGCCGCCTGCCCCAACCGTTCCTACCTCGAGGCGCACGGCTTTGGGCTGGATCGCTATATCGAGCACACGCTCGTCCTCGATCAGGGCATGGCGCTGGCGCCGCTGCGGCCCGGTCA
>CADEDX010000391.1 GCA_902826195.1 uncultured Bradyrhizobium sp.
CGCGCGCGGGCTGCGAGCGCCCGCGAAGAAGCGGCGCGCGCGATGATCTGGATTTTCGGATTGGCGGCGCGGGCCTGTTGCACGATCTGCCCGGCTTCGAACGCTTCCGGTATCGCCACTAGCAGATACTGCGCGCCAACGAGATTGGCGGACTTCAGGACGTCCGAACGTGCGGCGTTTCCGGCAATGGTTTCGATCTTTCGCTCTCGAAGCTGAGCGAGAACCTTCTCCTCATCCTCGATAATGAGGAACGGCTGATCGCGCGTCTTCAAAGCATCGGCGACAATGCTGCCGACGCGTCCATGGCCAACAAGGATCGTATGGCCTGTCAGACTTGTCGGTTCGGGCGAAGCGGACGATGGCGCGGGCGAGACAACCGTTCCCGCCTTCAAGCTGTCCAACTCGTCGAGGCCGCGCGCAGGTTCCAGGCGTCGGGACAGCCGGTCGGCGGCGGCAAAGATCAGCGGATTGAGCAGGATCGAGAGGATGGCGCCAGCGAGGATGAGGTCGCGTCCGGCCGTCGGCTGCAGGTTCAGGTTCACCCCGAGCTCGGCCAGGATAAACGAAAACTCGCCGATCTGGGCGAGGCTGGCTGAGATCGTCAGTGCCGTTCCGGCCGGATGACGAAACGCCAGCACGATCAGGTACGCCGCCACCGACTTGCCGATGATGATGATGAACAGCGTGGCGAGCAGCGGCCATGGCTCGCGCAGCACGCTCGCCGGATCGAACAGCATGCCGACCGAGACGAAGAACAGCACCGCAAAGGCATCACGCAACGGCAAGGTTTCCTGCGCCGCACGCTGGCTGAGCGCGCTTTCGCTCAGAATCATGCCCGCAAAGAATGCGCCGAGCGCGAGCGAAACGCCGAACAGCTTTGCCGATCCGAACGCCACCGTCAGCGCGATGGCCAGCACGGCGAGGCGGAACAGCTCCCGCGATCCGGTGTGCGCGATGTAGTGCAGTATCCAGGGAATGACCCGCCGTCCGACCACCAGCATGATGCCGACAAAGACGGCGACCTTGGCGATGGTGAGCAGCAATACGCCGCCGACGCCGAGCCCAAGCCAGGACGCGAGCGGGTCGGCGGCAACCGCATTGCCGTTCGCGCCGAGCATGCCGGCCAGTGCCGGCAGCAACACCAGCGTCAGCACCATCGCGAGGTCTTCCACGATCAGCCAGCCGACCGCGATGCGGCCCCGCTCGGTTTCCATCAGCCGGCGTTCCTGCATCGCGCGGAGCAGCACCACGGTGCTGGCGACCGACAGGGCAAGTCCGAACACGAGACCGGCGCCGACCGACCATCCCATCAGCAGCGCGAGGCCAAGCCCCAGAAGGCTGGCGACGATGATCTGGACGACGGCCCCTGGCAGCGCAATCGCGCGCACCGACAGCAGGTCATTCAACGAGAAGTGCAGTCCGACGCCGAACATCAACAGGATGACGCCGATCTCGGCCAATTCTGTCGCCAGCGGCTGATCGGCAACGTAACCCGGCGTAAAAGGCCCGACCGCCACGCCCGCCAGGAGATAGCCGACCAGCGGCGGGATCCGAAAGCGCTGAGCGAGTGCTCCGAACACGAAGGCCAGTCCCAGGCCGGCAACAATGGTGGCGATGAGAGGCGTGTCGTGCGGCATTCATGATTCCGTGTGGTCCCAATTCCACACAGTCTGCCATGGGGATGCCTGCACAGCCTGCGACCAAGTGAGGCGGCATCAAGTGAGGCGGCGCCTCTCAGTCCGCATCCAGTCTTTCGCGCTCGACGCGGATATCCATCTCGCGGTCGACGTAGTTCCATTCCTCCGTCGCGCGCAGCATGCCGACCAGTTCCTCGAACGCCTCCGCCTGCGCGGGCTCGTATTCGAACCAGGTCAGGAAATCGAAAGGCTCGCCGAGGTCGCGGCTGTGATAGAGCTGCCGCGCGATCGCGGGCAAATATTTCATGCTGGCGGCGATGTGCTGCGACTTGTCCTCAAAAATCTGCCGCCGCTCTTCCTGCGTCAGATCCCACCAGGCCGCCGATTTCTTGATCGGGATAAGCGCGGCGCAGGTCGCCTCGGGGCGGCCGAGCTTGGCCTGCACGGAAGCGAGCTGGTCCTTCTCGGGGCGCTCGGTGTAGCGGACATGGCTGGCGACACCGGCCAGCCGCCAGGAGGTCAGGGCGGGCAGAATTGGCAGCGCAATCGAGGCCGAATAGACCGTCGACAACGCCGGCGTCCGCACCAGCGTCGCGCCCTTGACCGGCACAAACTTCGTTACCCGCCAGGCCCCGCTCTGGCCGCCCCTGAAAATCGTAAACATGGCGGGGATGGAAGCGCGGAACCGGACGGGATTCAAGTCCTACGGCCGTCATTCCCTGTGTCATTCCTGGGCGTGCGAAGCACGAACCCGGAATCCAACGGGCCGCATCGTCATTGATAGTTGGATTCCGGGTTCGTCCTGCGGACGCCCTCAGGTGCGCAATTGCGCACCGGAAATGACCGAGGGCTGTGAATAGCGGCGAGAATCCCGATAAACATCGCTTTCGGGTCGAGCATCCCTATATCCATCATCGGTTGGCATCCGCCCCGACTCAGGCACACACTCAACCCATGCGCTTCACGCCCCAATTCCTCGAAGAGCTGCGCGAGCGGCTTCCGGCCTCGGAAGTCGTCGGCCGCCGCGTCAAGCTGAAGAAGGCGGGGCGCGAGTACAAGGGGCTTTCGCCGTTCCAGCAAGAGAAGACGCCGTCCTTCTTCGTCAACGATGAGAAGCAGGCCTGGTTCGACTTCTCGTCGGGCTTGAACGGAAACATTTTCGATTTCGTCATGAAAACGGAGGGCGTGTCGTTTCCCGAAGCCGTCGAACGGCTGGCTTCGATGGCCGGCATGGCGTTGCCGGCGGCGACGCCCGACGCCGCGCGGCACGAGCAGCGCCGCAAGACGCTGCATGACGTGATGGAACTCGCGGCAAAGTTCTTTGCCGATACGCTGGCCTCGCGCAACGGCGCCAAGGCGCGCGGCTATCTCGGCGATCGCAGCATCACCCCGCAAACGCAGCTGCAGTTTCGCCTCGGCTATGCGCCGCCGGATCGCTTTGCGCTGAAGGAGCACCTGGGCGCGCAGGGCATTTCCACCGAGGACATGGTGGAGGCGGGGCTTCTGGTGGCCGGCGAAGACATTCCCGTTCCCTACGACCGCTTCCGCGACCGCGTGATGTTTCCGATTACGGATGCGCGGGGCCGCGTCATCGCCTTCGGCGGCCGCGCGCTGGAAAAGGAAGTGCCGGCCAAATATCTGAACTCGCCGGAAACGCCGCTGTTTCACAAGGGCGACAATCTCTACAACCTAGCCACCGCGCGGAAGGCGGCGCATGATGGCTCGCCGCTGATCGTGGTCGAAGGCTATGTCGACGTCATCGCCATGGTCACCGCGGGTTTTGGCGGCGCCGTCGCGCCGCTTGGCACGGCTTTGACGGAAAACCAGCTTGCGCTGCTTTGGAAGATGGCGGACGAGCCGATCCTGTGTTTCGACGGCGACCGCGCCGGCCAGAAGGCGGCCTTTCGTGCCGCGGATCTGGCGCTGCCCGCGCTGCTGCCGGGAAAGAGCCTGCGCTTTGCACTGCTGCCCGAAGGGCAGGATCCCGACGACCTCGCGCGCTCCGGCGGCCGCGTCGCGATTGAGGAAGTGATTTCGGCCGCGCGGCCGCTGTCCGACATGCTCTGGTCGCGCGAGATCGAAGGCGGCAGCTTTGCCACGCCGGAGCGGCGCGCGGCGCTGGAGGCGCGGATCAACGAACTCTCAAAAGGCATCCGGGACGAGGTGGTGCGCCGCTACTATCGCGACGATCTCGCCGACCGCCTGCAGCGCGCCTTTTCCCCGCAAGGCGGCGGCTATGGCCGGGGCGGTTTCCGGCCCGGCCGGGGCAGCGAATCACCCCGCACGTTCGTCCCGCGGGGACCGAATCAGGCTGGCCGATTCGCGCCCCGAGGCGGGCGTGGGCCGGGGGCGGGGGCCGCCCCGTCGATCGCGTCCGGCCCCTACCAGGCCGCCAGCCCCCAGCTGGCGACCAGCCCGATCATGCGTGGCCAGCGCAGCGCGATGTCCCGCCGCGAGGCACTGACCCTGCAATCTCTGATTAACCACCCCTGGCTCCTGCACGATCATCTGGAGGAGGTGGCGATGCTGGAACTGGCCCATCCCGAGGCCACCAAGCTCCGCGCCGGCATTATTACGGCCTTCGCCAACGATCATCACCATTCCCCCGATGTCGAGGAGCAGGCCGAGAAAATGCGGGCCGATCTCGAAGCGCGCGGATTAATTGATATTCTTCAAAGGGTTGAGCGGGCGATCACGACCTCCGCGGTATGGGCCGCCAAGCCTGGCGCGGCGCGGGAAGACGTTTTGGCGACATGGCAGCAACTCGTTGTCTTGCATCAGAAAACACATGCCTTACTTAGGGAGAAGAAGGACGCCGAGCTGGCGCTGGGCGATGAACCCACGGACGCCAACATGGCATGGTTGAAGGACGTCAGCGCCCGTCTGGAGTCGCTTGACGGTACCGAGGCCCTGATCGAGGGTTTTGGCGAGCTTTCGGGCCGGTTCCGGAAGAGTGTGTAGGGTTAAAAGAATGCTGCGGACGGCGGCGGCCGTGCCCGCAAAAAGACTCGCCAAATCCTTGGTTTGGCGGCAAAAACAGGGTTAAGCGAAGCTTAATAGTCCAAAGGGTACTCTAACCAGGCCGAAGGGCTATTGGCATAACACTGGCGATGGTGGGTTTAAGGGGTGGCGACGGTTTGCGCCGCCCTTTGCGCGTCGTGCGCATGCGAATACACAAGAGGGGCATGAGCGTGATCCGGAAAAATGTTTCCGATCGATCGCGCGCAGAGAGGCAAGGATCCGGCGGGTTGGCTTTTCGTACGAAAGACAACCGGCCGACGACTTCAGTAATTCAGGAGCGGATGGCGTCGCGCGCCATTTCGCACGAGCGCGTTTCGGGAGCTTGATGAATGGCCACCAAGGCAAAGACGCTGCAGGTTAAAGACAAGGAAAAAGACGACAAGGCAGCGGACGCCCCCGAGAAGGACTCGGCCGACGCGCCGTCGCCGTTGCTCGACCTGTCCGATGCCGCGGTCAAGAAGATGATCAAGCAGGCCAAGAAGCGTGGCTTCGTGACCTTCGATCAGCTCAACGAAGTGCTGCCCTCCGACACCACCTCGCCCGAACAGATCGAAGACATCATGTCGATGCTCTCGGACATGGGCATCAACGTGTCGGAAGCCGAAGAGGCTGACGCCGACGAGGAAAAGGAAGACGACGCCGACGACACCGATAACGAGCTGGTCGAGGTCACGCAGAAGGCCGTCACCGAGGTCAAGAAGTCCGAGCCCGGCGAGCGCACCGACGATCCCGTCCGCATGTATCTGCGCGAGATGGGCACGGTCGAGCTGCTGTCGCGCGAAGGCGAAATCGCCATCGCCAAGCGCATCGAGGCCGGCCGCGAGGCGATGATCGCGGGCCTCTGCGAAAGCCCGCTGACCTTCCAGGCCATCATCATCTGGCGCGATGAACTCAACGAAGGAAAGATCTTCCTCCGCGACATCATCGATCTCGAAGCGACCTACGCCGGCCCCGACGCCAAGAACAACATGAACCCGGCGCTGATCGCCGGTCCCGGTGGTGAGGGAGCGCCCGCCGCCAATGGCGAGGCTACGCCCGCGCATGTAGCACCTCCCGCAGCGCCCCCCGCGCCGACACCGTTCCGCGCCGCGCCCGCGGCGGCCCCCGGTGGCGACACCGTGGAAAAGGACCCGGCCGAGTCTGCCGCCGACGGCGACATGGACGACGACGAGTTCGAAAACCAGATGTCGCTCGCCGCCATCGAGGCCGAACTGAAGCCGAAGGTGGTCGAAACGTTCGACAAGATCGCCTCCGAATACAAGAAGCTGCGCCGCCTGCAGGAGCAGGACATCGCCAACCAGCTGCAGAGCGAGTCGCTGTCGCCGTCGCAGGAGCGCAAGTACAAGAAGCTGAAGGACGAAATCATCGTCGAGGTGAAGTCGCTGCGGCTGAACCAGGCGCGTATCGATTCACTGGTTGAGCAGCTCTACGACATCAACAAGAAGCTGGTCTCGTTCGAAGGCCGCCTGCTGCGTCTCGGCGACAGCCACGGCGTCGCGCGCGAAGACTTCCTGCGCAACTATCAGGGCTCGGAGCTCGATCCGCGCTGGCTCAACCGTGTCTCGAAACTCTCCGCAAAAGGGTGGAAGAATTTCGTCCATCACGAGAAGGACCGCATCAAGGAGCTGCGCGGTGAAATCCAGTCGCTCGCGGCGCTGACCGGCCTGGAGATCGGCGAATTCCGCAAGATCGTGCACGGCGTGCAGAAGGGCGAGCGCGAGGCGCGCCAGGCCAAGAAGGAAATGGTCGAGGCCAACCTGCGTCTCGTGATCTCGATCGCCAAGAAGTACACCAACCGCGGCCTGCAGTTCCTCGACCTGATCCAGGAAGGCAACATCGGCCTGATGAAGGCGGTCGACAAGTTCGAATACCGCCGCGGCTACAAGTTCTCGACCTACGCGACGTGGTGGATCCGGCAGGCGATCACGCGCTCGATCGCCGACCAGGCCCGCACCATCCGCATCCCCGTGCACATGATCGAGA
>CADEDX010000392.1 GCA_902826195.1 uncultured Bradyrhizobium sp.
GAAGCCATTCCCCCGATCACATTTGATTCAACTCAGTTGCCGGATGCTCTAGTCCCGGACACAAATGTCCGGTAGCCGCAAAGCGTAGTGGCGAAAGCGCGGCACGCAATCGAGACCCAGAATTAAGATTGATGCTCTGAGTTGCGGTTAAATCTGGAACTCGTATCCAGGGGGACGTCAAACTTTGCTTATTTCCGATATCGTTTTGGAGCGCAATGTCTCGATTTCTGTTTATGACTGAACGGCTTTCTCGTGTTGGACTTTGCAGTATGTCGAACGTAATTTCATTCCCGAACGCGATTGATGAACGACGTAAAGTTTGTTTGGAACTGCTGGACAAATTAGAAGTAGAGTTGGGCCGGGTCCGCGAGTTGATAGAGATCTGCCCGGAAGAAGCGACAAGAGCCAGACTTGCGCGCCATCGCGCCTCACTACAAGAACTGGTGGCGTTTGCTAGGCGGCAGGCACTCGCGATACAGCCGTGAGCGATAAGCCCTCCGACGATGTAACGCCATGCAAACGGTGCGGTGGAATATTGAGGCCGCTAGGTAAGCTCCCAAGCGTGACTGGCAAACCCGCCGTGCGTGTTTTGAAGTGTGAAAACTGCAGGTCAATTGTCAGCACGCCGTTGTAAGGGTTCGCCTGGCGGTGCGCACTTAGCCCAGGGGGCGGCGTGCTGCGCTTCGCTAAGCGCGGCCGGCGGCCGAAACGTTCATGCCATCTATGCTGCGATCTCAAGGCGGGGCCGCTTCCGGGAAAGCGACCCCTAATCAGGCAGTGGGTTGGGTCCAACTGACGACTGTGGTCAGGCTACGGCCGCCCGAGCAGACTGCAATTTATCCGCCCATTAGGCTTTCCCGTTAATCTTGACGTCGGGGGAACCGGCTCATTTGCCAGCCTCTTGCGAGTTGATCCTCAACGTTGATCCCGGCGCGAGCCGGTTGCTGCTTTTGCGCGACACTGGCTGGGCAAACATGCTCCGCTCGACGCCTTTACACCAGCGGATGCCAGCGCCGGCAATTCCGAACTGCGCGCAATCAGAGACAGGAACCCGACGACACCGGCGGTGGTCACGGCTACGATTGCTACGCGCAACGCTCCCTGCAGCAGCAATCGTCGTAATGCCTGAAGCACTGAAAGCCCCCATGCTGCACCTTTATCCGTTCTGATAGCCTGAAGAGTTTAATCAAAGGCATGGACGCAAGGGGCAGCTATCACCAACGCGTCAAGCGGCCTCTGCGGCCATCTTGCGTTGCTCGCCGTCGCAGCCGGTGCGCTTCTCGACTGGTAAGGGCTTCCAGTTGTCTTGCGGGCTCTGCGAACAATGTTTGCCTCGGCATGCGCCGCAGCCAAAGGTCATAAAGCCCACAAACCTGGAGCCAGTTCCTGCGGATGCGGACCGCTCGCCCCGCCCTGCGCAAATCGGTAGCTGTAGTACAGCAGTAGCTTAGATATGACGGCCTCGTCGATCAGGTGCAGGTCGACGTAGGGAGCCTTGATGACATAACCCGGCATGTCGCGCTCGGGTTCAACTTTTGCGTACGCCATCGGCCAGCCCGTAAAAAGTTGCCGGTCGAAGCCGATGTCGAGCCGATAAAGATCGAAATGCCGAACGTCGGCTGCAATGCGAGCGTACAGATCACTCACCACATCAGACTTGCCTTCGAGAAGTTGCAAGAACCTGCCGTAGCCATACAGCAGGATCCCGGAGACATTGGTCTGGGAATTGTGGTGTCGAAACGTCCGAAGCATTTCCGACAACTCAGCGTTGGCCAGACAGCCATCTCGCGCCCGGCTCGAATAGACCAGTTGCCGCATTTCGGGCACTCCACGCGCGCGATAAGGTAGCTAACACTGCGCCGGGTGCAATAAGGGATCGTGAAGAACTGTGACCGTAAAACCGCGGTCGACATTGGCCCGCTACAATGCGAGAGGGCCCCCGGCGGCGAAAAGTCGGCAATTTGTTCCTAACCGGCGGACGATCAATGACGACCCTCAACAAACGGCCTACGGCGTCCACCGGCGCGCTCTATGGTAGCCCGGCTTCAGACCGCGCGCCGGTCTCTGCCAACGCACGGCTCGCCCGGAGCCGCGCACGGTGCGGCCTCCGAGCGGAGGTGACGCTCTCCTGGCGATCGATAGTTGCGGCTCTGGCCGCGGACTTTGTCCCGGACGCGCCAGCCTTCGCCGCCGGGGGAAACACCGTCGGTCCGGTGGGATCGCGCCGGCGCCCTTCAAGGCGGTCCACTTCGAGCCTGGAGAATGGGAGCGAGCGCTGATCGACCTGCCGGAGCCAATCCCGTTTGAACTAAGGCTTCTTATTCTTCCGTCTCGAATTGGGCTTTGCCGCAGACTTGAACGATACACCAAGCCGAACCGACGACTTCCAAATACCTTCAGGCGTGCGGTTAAGAACCTGCGAGGCTTCTTCGAGTGACATTCCTGCTTTGGCAAGCTCAATTACGCGACGATCGTGTGAGAAAGACCACCTCCTGGGCATTGATCAAGCCTACTCCATAAAAGCGTCGCTTCTCCTTTATCGGTAGCGCGTGAACTTGGTGCAAGCTGAGGTCGCGATTAAGCTAACTGTTCAACCTTAATCATCGGACAGCTTCATGCCATCCGGATTGCGACGTCGAAGCCTTGGGCTCTGAGATCGAGGAGGGTGTTCCGATCCTCTGGGGTTTCGTCGCCTGGCATCGTGACGAAAAACGTCTTTCCTTGGTGTTCGGTGAGTGCAACTCGCAATGACGGCAAGGCCGCGAACTTCAGCGTCGCAAGGTGATCACCACCTCCGCCGATACGATAGACTTCCAAGATCCACTTGCTTCCGCTCATGGCGCGACATCCGAAGCGTTGCCCACGTCTCTGCGATCGCGTTGCCGCAAAACACGCAAACGAGCATCTACTGCCTTCGCACTTCGCCTGAGCGCCACGCCGATCGATCTGGAAGAGCGTCCGGTTGCACGAAGCTCCAGCAGTCGGCGGTCATCTTCTGCGGTCCAAGGCCGGTTTCTGTTCACTCGCGCGGTCCCAATAAAGCTAATTCTCCGTCGGCAATCGCCGCATCGTGAACTGAGTTTGTCCGTCGGGCATCTGCCACCATGTGTCTAAGGTTTGCAAATAATCGCTCGCATTGTCTGCAGATCGACCGCAATTGTTTTATTCGGTGCTGTCATGGTTCGAACAACCGCGGCTTTTCCGATACAGCCGCGGGAAGCAATCAAAGCAGGCCGTCGCTGATCTCAACCCAGCGGCGGCTTTTGCCTTGGCTTCGACCGGTGAGGAACGAGCGGCTTGGGTTTGAATGCTCGATCATGCCAGTTCGGGGCGATGTTCACCAAGCCTGCAGTACCGCATTCGTTGCAAACGAGAAGGCGGACAATTGTCGACCAAGGCAGATCCGGAGGCAGAGTGCTAACCGGACATCGATCGCACGGACGGGCTGAGCACTGGACGTCGACTTACTCAGGCGAACGGCCCGACTTGGCGGTCGAAGTACGCTCGGCGACCGATCGGCTTTTCTGTGTTTCCATAATCCATCGGAACGCGAACACTACACATTGAGGCAGATGCCTCTGTGTGTGGCGGATCCGTCCGGCTACCCTGCAAGACGGCTTGGCTAGCGTTCAAGGAAAAACATAGGGGGGCTGCGATGGCATAAGCCTATGTCGAGACGTTTCCGCGCAAGCAGTAAGGTCGGCAAAGTGGTCTGTTTTGACCTGACAGCCTCCGCCGCTTCTGATCTGATCAGGCCATGAATAGCGCCGCCACTCGGCCCAAAGATTTCACCGCTGCTCAATGTCGAGAGAAGGCCGCCGATAAGCTGGCTGGCGCCGGACGCAACATCGGGCGCATCAAAACGAAGCTGGAGGACGAGGCCGCTTCTTGGCTGTTGCTTGCAAGTAGGCTGGAAGGTCTACCTCCGGCGAGGGCCGCCTTGTTGGATTAGTCCAATTGGTGCTTAACGGTCCATATGGAGACAGCCATAAGCGCAGTACTCAGCTGGAACGGCTTGAGGTGGTCGAGACTGGTCGTCGTCGACGCTGGTCGGATGACGAGAAGCTGCGGATTGTAACCGAGAGCTTTGCAGGGCCGCGGGCGATATCGTCGACAGCAAGACGCCATGGCATATCCCGCTCGTTGCTGATGACATGGCGGCGGTCGTTCGGTGCTGAACGAACTAGCCCTCAAGGCGAGAATTCTGGCTTTGCGCGGGTCGTCCTTTCCACTGAGGTCGAGCCGGCAGTAGCAGGCAGTCAAGGATCCGTCGCAGGGCGTTCAGCTCGCAACGATGCAGAAACTGGCGCGGTACTGGGCGGCCGACTATGACTGGCAAGCGCGCCCGATGGCTATTCGCTGCTGCTCGGTAATGGGAGCACGCAGGTTATTGTCCCTCTGACCCTCGCAAACCCTTCTTACGATAGCGTCCGCGACTTTCAGGCCATCTACCGTCCGGAGTGGATTCGTCGGGATGTGACAGGATAGGCAGGTCGAGCAGAAAGCGCGTCCCCTTCCGGTCTTTCGAGAGCGTAAGATGACCCCGAAGCTGCCTCACCATGCCGGTGACCACCTTGAAGCCCAGACTGGTCCGCGGCAGATCGATCTCGAATCCTTCCGGAAGGCCGGTGCCCTGGTCGGAGACTTCGACGTGAAGGTGGCCGTTGATTTCCCGGGCGGAGACTTCGATCGCGCCGCTGCCCCCCGGATAGGCATACTTGACCGCGTTGGTGACCAGTTCGTTGATCAGCAGCCCCAGGGGAATTGCGTGATCGGCAGAAAGTAGCATTGGGTCAGCGTCGCAGTGCAACGTGTTTTTGCCGGTATTGCCCCTCAGCTTCTTGCAGAGCTCGGTCATGAAGTCTGCAAGCTCGACAAAGCCGACGTGCGAACTGCGCCAGAGGTGATCGTGGACCTCGGCGATGGTGGAGACCCGTGAGCTGGCATCTTCTAGCGCATTCTTCACTTCCTGAGACGGCGCGCTGCGCGCCTGGACCCGGAGCAGACCCACGACGGAGGTTAGGCTGTTCTTGACGCGGTGACTCATTTCCCGGGTCAGCAAGGCTTGATGCTTCAGAGCCCCTTGAAAACTGGCGTCGGCCTGCTGGCGTTCGATCGCGACACCAAGCAGGCCGGCGAAGCCGGCAAGGAAATTGGCGTCGTCCTGATCGAATTGGCCGGGATCGGCGCTGTCGACTTCGAGCACGCCGAAGAAACCCTTGCCCCCACCACCCCTTTCGATGAGCACGTTGATGGCGCGCCTGATGCCGTGATCCGCCAATAGCTTGGGCATGCGGAAGCGGGTATCTGCTTCCAGAAGGTTCGATATCACGGGTTGTCCGGTCTGGTAGGCGAAGCCTGCCGGCGATCCGATGTCGGCGGCGAGGGAGGCGGCATCGATGGTGCCTAGCGCCCAGCCGACCCCCGCGCGCACCATCAGACGGTCCTCATCCAATTCGTATTCCAGAACCTTGACGAATGGAGCCTGCAATCCGATGGCGCAAAGTTCGGTGGCCTGCTGCAGAATCTTGCGAAGGTCGCGAGTCTGCATGGCGATGCTGCCGAACTCGCCAAGCAGCGATTGTTGCCGCAGCCTATAGCGAAGCTCGTCCCGACCAAGCGAGGCGGGGCAAGCGTCGGTCGGTTCCAGGCCCGCTTCAAAAACCTCATGCATCACGACTACTCCGAACACGGGATGTGCCCGGCGATACTCCCGATACTTGCAAGGTGCGTTTCGCACAAGTATGGCTGCGTTTCCGCGGAGAGTCTGAGCAAAATAGCTCACCCCGCAAACCCCGACCGATTCCGCGTCAGCGATTTCGGTTCTGTGGTCTGGACCACCGACAGCGGCCTCGTCGGCGTGCGATCACTCATCTCCCAGCTTGGGAGAGCAATGCCATGTCTGATACGAACGACGATCACAAACGAGAGCTCGAGTGCCTGCGTCTGGTCTCGGACCTCAGGCAGCTCGCCAAGGCAACGCTCGGCCCGGATTTGAGGGCGCATTGCCTCCGGATGGCGAAGCATTGGTCTGGTGAAGCGGATGAGCCGGCAAGGGACGACACCGGAGTTGATAGGGGTCCGCTTCATTGACCGGCACACCAGCCGGCAACCCCCCTCCAGTCGTGCTTGTCGTGGAGGATGAGCCGCTGCTGCGCATGCTTGCGGTCGACGTCGTCGAGGAAGCGGGGTTCGTTGCAATCGAGGCCCGCGATGCGGACGAAGCGGTCATCCTGTTGGAATCGCGGACCGATATCGCCTTGCTTTTCACCGACATCAACATGCCCGGCAGCATGGACGGGCTGAAATTGGCCCATGCGGTGCGCGACCGCTGGCCCCCGATCAAGATCCTGGTTGTATCGGGAAAACAACAGTTTCAATCCTTCGATCTCCCGTCGAACAGTTGCTTTGTCGGAAAGCCCTACCAGGCGTCGGCGCTGGTTGAGGAACTTCGATCCTTGGTCGGTTCTCCTTAGCCGAGCCTGGCGATCCAGCGGCGGTGAATGAGCCCTTTTGCTCAGACGCGCCTGCAGGAAGAGTGCAGAGTGCCGGTTCCGATCCCACGCGATCCCATCGACATTCCTGTCGTCAGGACCATGCAGGACGCGAACGGAAACGACATCCCGCCATGGCCAA
>CADEDX010000393.1 GCA_902826195.1 uncultured Bradyrhizobium sp.
GCTGCATCTGACCGGCTACGAGGGCGTCACCACGGACCAACTCAAGGCATTCAGGCAGTGGGGCTCGAAGACCCCGGGGCATCCCGAATATGGCCATCCGCCAGGCGTCGAGACCACCACCGGTCCATTAGGGCAGGGGATTGCGACGGCGGTCGGCATGGCGCTGGCCGAGCGCCTGATGAACGCGCGATTTGGTGATGAGTACGTCGATCACTACACCTATGTGATCGCGGGCGACGGCTGCCTGATGGAGGGCCTAAGCCATGAAGCGATCTCGCTGGCCGGACATCTCGCGCTGAACCGCCTCATCGTGCTGTTTGACGATAATGAAATATCCATCGATGGCGCGACGTCACTGTCATGTTCGGATGACCAACTGGCGCGCTTCAAGGCTTCGGGCTGGTCGGCGAGCCGGATTGACGGCCATGATCCGCAGGCGATTGCGGCGGCGATTGAGCAGGCGCGGCGCAGTGACCGGCCGACCCTGATCGCCTGCCGCACCGTGATCGGTTTCGGCGCCCCGAATCGTCAAGGGAGCGAAAAGGCGCACGGCGCTCCGCTCGGCGCTGAAGAGGTGGCAAAGACCCGCTCCGCGCTGGAATGGCCCTACGAGCCGTTCCAGGTTCCGGAGTTCATCCTCAAGCAATGGCGCAAGATTGGCGAGAACGGCCGTGCAGCCCGCCAAAGCTGGATCGAGCGCACCAGGAAATCCAACCCGGCCGCGCGCTCGCCGTTTCACGATGCGTTGAACCAGAACCTGCCCCACGGATATGCCGAGGCAATGACCGATATCCGCGATCGCTTCGCGGCCGACAGACCAAACATCGCGACGCGTCAGGCGTCGCAACTCGTAATCGACGCGATCGCCGAAGCCTTGCCGAATTTGCTGGGCGGTTCGGCCGACCTTACCCATTCCAACCTGACGCGGGCCAAAAGCCATCGTCCGGTGAATGCGACCGCGTTTGACGGCAGTTATGTTCATTATGGCGTTCGGGAGCACGCCATGGCGTCCGCCATGAACGGAATAGCGCTGCACGGCGGGCTTATCCCATATGGCGGCACGTTTCTCACCTTCGCGGACTACAGCCGCCCTGCGATCAGGCTGGCGGCGCTAATGGGCATCCGCGTCATCCATGTGATGACGCATGACTCCATCGGATTGGGCGAAGA
The DNA here is from genome assembly GCA_902826195.1 of uncultured Bradyrhizobium sp. Classification (GTDB taxonomy): domain Bacteria; phylum Pseudomonadota; class Alphaproteobacteria; order Rhizobiales; family Xanthobacteraceae; genus Bradyrhizobium. The sequence goes on from CADEDX010000393.1 coordinate 1,171, forward strand.
CGGCCCCACGCACCAGCCGGTCGAGCATCTGGCGTCGTTACGGGCAATTCCCAATTTGCTGGTATTGCGGCCCGGCGACGCCGTCGAGACCGCCGAGGCCTGGGATTGCGCGTTGCGGGCGAAGACCAGCCCGTCCATATTATGTCTGTCGCGACAGGCGATGCCGACGTTTCGCGAGCCTGGCGGCATCGTCAATCTGGTAGCGCTTGGCGCCTATGTGATCGTCGAGCCGGAAGGCGGTCGCGACGTCACCCTGATTGCCACGGGTTCGGAAGTATCGATCGCGCTGACGGCAGCCAAGCTGCTCGCGGCCGACAACGTGCGCGCGGCGGTCGTTTCGGCGCCTTGCTTCGACCTGTTTCGCCAGCAATCGCGCGAATACCGCGCCGGAGTGCTTGGAAGCGTTCCCCGGATTGGGGTTGAAGCGGCGGTCGAGGGCGACTGGGCACGCTGGCTCGGCGACAGCGGCGAATTCGTCGGAATGACAGGTTTTGGCGCCTCCGCGCCGGCCGAAGTTCTGTATCGCGAATTCGGAATTACCGCGGAGGCGGTCGCTGCGGCAGCGAAACGTCGACTGCCGCGATCGAAGGTCGCAACAATCCATCCATGACATCTCCGCGGGCTTGAAAGGAACTGCGATGGCACGAATTACGCTGAGGCAATTGCTGGACCACGCCGCCGAGCATGGCTATGGCGTCCCGGCCTTCAACATCAACAATATGGAGCAGGGGCTCGCGATCATGGAGGCCGCGGCAGCCGTCGATGCGCCAGTCATCATCCAGGCCTCGCGCGGCGCGCGCTCCTACGCCCACGACATCATGCTGGCCAAGATGATCGATGCGCTGGAGGCGATGTATCCGCAGATACCGCTCTGCATGCATCAGGATCATGGCAATGAGGAGTCGACCTGCGCCACGGCGCTCCAGCACGGCTTTACTTCCGTCATGATGGACGGTTCCCTCAAGGCCGACGCCAAGACCGCGGCGGACTATGACTACAACGTCGATATCACCCGGCGCGTGGTCGAAATGGCGCATTGGATCGGCGCATCGGTCGAGGGCGAACTCGGCGTGCTGGGCTCGCTCGAGCACGGCGGCGGCGAACAGGAGGACGGTCACGGCGTCGAAGGAAAGGTCAGCCACGACCAGCTGTTGACCGATCCGGACCAGGCGGTCGATTTCGTCCGCGCCACCAAGGTCGACGCGCTGGCAATTGCGATGGGTACGTCGCATGGCGCCTACAAATTCTCGCGCAAGCCTGACGGCGACATTCTGGCGATGAACGTCGTCGAGGAAATTCATCGCCGGCTGCCGAATACCCATCTGGTCATGCATGGCTCATCCTCGGTGCCGCAGCCGCTGCAGGACATCTTCAATCAGTTCGGTGGCGAGATGCCGCAGACCTGGGGTGTGCCGGTCGAGGAAATTGCACGAGGCATCCGGCATGGTGTCCGCAAGGTGAATATCGACACCGACTGCCGGCTGGCAATGACCGCGGCTTTCCGGAAGGTCGCAAGCCAGACCAAAAGTGAATTCGATCCGCGCAAATTCCTCAAACCCGCAATGGACGCGATGCGCGAGCTCTGCCGCGAGCGGTTCGAGCAATTCGGCACCGCGGGCAATGCCGCGAAGATCAAAGTGCTCCCATTGTCGGAAATGGCCAAACGCTATCGCACAGGCTCGCTCGATCCGCGTATCGGCGGCATGGCCGTCGCAGCCGAATAACCAACGCCCACTTTGCCGGACAGGCCGGTCAGAACCCCTTGAGGAGAGTGCCATGAATGAACAATCGATGACCGTCCGAGGCAAGGAGCGCTACAAGTCCGGCGTGATGCAGTACAAGAAGATGGGCTATTGGGAACCGGATTACACGCCCAAGGATACGGACATCATCGCGCTGTTCCGCGTCACCCCGCAGGAAGGCGTCGATCCGATCGAGGCATCGGCGGCAGTGGCCGGTGAATCCTCGACCGCGACCTGGACGGTGGTGTGGACCGATCGCCTGACGGCCGCCGAAAAATACCGCGCCAAATGCTTTCGCGTCGATCCGGTGCCGAACTCGCCGGACAGCTATTTCGCCTACATCGCCTACGACCTCGACCTGTTCGAGCCGGGCTCGATCGCCAACCTCACGGCCTCGATCATCGGCAATGTCTTCGGTTTCAAGCCGCTGAAGGCGCTGCGGCTGGAGGACATGCGGCTTCCCGTCGCCTACGTGAAGACGTTCCAGGGCCCCGCGACCGGCATCGTGGTGGAGCGCGAACGGCTCGACAAATTCGGCCGGCCGCTGCTCGGCGCCACCGTGAAACCGAAGCTCGGCCTGTCCGGCCGCAATTACGGCCGCGTGGTTTACGAGGCGCTCAAAGGTGGCCTCGATTTCTGCAAGGACGACGAGAACATCAACTCGCAGCCCTTCATGCACTGGCGCGATCGCTTTCTCTACTGCATGGAGGCGGTCAACCGCGCGCAGGCGGCAACCGGCGAGGTGAAGGGCACGTATCTCAACGTCACGGCCGCAACGATGGAAGACATGTATGAGCGCGCCGAATTCGCCAGGGAACTCGGCTCGGTCATCATCATGATCGATCTGGTGATCGGATACACGGCGATCCAGTCGATGGCGAAGTGGGCCCGCCGCAACGACATGATCCTGCATCTGCATCGCGCCGGACATTCGACGTATACGCGGCAGCGGCTGCACGGCGTCTCGTTTCGTGTCATCGCCAAGTGGATGCGGCTTGCCGGCGTCGATCACATTCATGCCGGGACCGTCGTCGGCAAGCTCGAAGGCGATCCCGCGACGACCCGCGGCTATTACGATATCTGCCGTCAGGACTTCAATCCGATGACGCTCGAGCATGGCGTGTTCTTTGACCAGAACTGGGCGAGCCTCAACCAGATGATGCCGGTGGCGTCGGGCGGTATCCACGCCGGTCAGATGCATCAACTGCTCGACCATCTCGGCGAGGACGTCGTGCTGCAATTCGGCGGCGGAACCATCGGTCATCCCAAGGGCATCCAGGCCGGGGCCACCGCAAACCGTGTCGCGCTCGAGGCGATGATCCTGGCGCGTAACGAGGGGCGCGACTACGTCCACGAGGGTCCGGAAATTCTCGCCAAGGCCGCCCAGACCTGCACGCCGCTGCGCGATGCGCTGGAGGTCTGGAAGGACATCACCTTCAACTACGAGTCCACGGACTCCCCCGATTTCGTTCCGACTGCCACGCCGGCGATGTGAGGAGAAGCAACATGCGAGTGACCCAGGGATGTTTTTCGTTTCTGCCCGATCTCACCGACGAGCAGATCACCGCGCAGGTGCAGTACTGCCTCAACAATGGCTGGGCCGTGAACCTCGAGTTCACCGACGATCCTCACCCGCGAAATACCTATTGGGAGATGTGGGGACTGCCGATGTTCGATCTCCGCGATGCCGCGGGCGTGCTGATGGAGCTGAACGAGTGCCGCAAGGTGTATGGCGACCGATACATCAGAATGTCCGCGTTCGATTCCAGCCATGGCTGGGAGTCGGTTCGGCTTTCCTTCATCGTCAACCGTCCAAAGGACGAGCCTGGTTTCCAGCTTGAACGCCACGAGGCCGGCGGCCGCAACATCCGCTACACCACGAAGTCCTACGCCGTCGACCGTCCTGAGGGCGGACGTTACGGTGGCAAATGAGCTCGGTTGCGGTATCGCAAACAGAGGCTGAGACGCCGCCACCGGAACAGGTGGACCTGCGCCGCGAATTCAACGAGGTCGGTATCGGCGACGTGCTCGATCAGCTCGATCGTGAGTTGATCGGGCTGAAGCCGGTCAAGACCCGGATCCGCGAGATTGCCTCGCTGCTGCTGATCGAGCGCATTCGCAAGCGTATGAACCTCACTTCCGATGTTCCAACATTGCATATGTCCTTCACCGGCAATCCCGGCACCGGCAAGACCACTGTTGCACTGCGGATGGCCAACATCCTCCACAAGCTTGGCTTCGTGCGCCGTGGCCATGTCGTATCGGTCACCCGCGATGAACTGGTCGGGCAGTATATCGGTCACACCGCGCCAAAGACGAAGGAGATATTGAAGAAAGCGATGGGCGGCGTGCTTTTCATCGACGAGGCTTATTATCTGTACCGGCCGGACAATGAGCGCGACTACGGCCAGGAGGCGATCGAAATTCTGCTTCAGGTGATGGAATCCCAGCGTGAGGACCTGGTGGTGATCCTCGCCGGCTACGGCGACCGCATGGACAAATTCTTCAGCAGCAATCCGGGATTCCGTTCGCGCATCGCCCACCACATCGACTTCCCCGACTATGCCGATGACGAGCTGCTCGCGATCGCCGAGCTGATGCTGCGGGACATGAACTACAGGTTCAGCCCCGAAGCGCGCGAAGCCTTCGTCCGCTACATCGAACTGCGCAAGATCCAGCCGATGTTTTCCAATGCACGCTCGATCCGCAACGCGCTCGACCGCATGCGGTTGCGCCAGGCCAACCGCCTTGTCGCCGATCTCGACCGGGTGCTGACTGCCGACGACATCATGTCGCTTGAAGCTTCGGACGTGCTGGCCAGCAGGGTGTTTTCGAAATAGCGCAACCCTCGACAAAACCGGTGAAACATTGGCTGGTTTCAACGAACTGAGCATGCGGCGATTGATGAAATTCATGCACACGATGGCAGCCGCCGGGCAGTTGGGCTCGATGGCCTGCCTCCTCGTGCTGCTGGGCTTTACGCCTGCGCCGACATCGCTTCCCGAATACGCGTTGATGCGCGGCGCGATGGGTGGAATTGCGACGTGGATATTTCTCCCGTCGCTAGGGCTCGTACTGGTTACCGGCCTGTTGGCGATCGCTCTCAATCGCGCCTATCACAGCGCCGGCTGGGCCTGGGTTAAGCTTGCGACAGGTGTCCTGATTTTCGAATGGGGCTTCACGGCGATTCTCGGCCCGATGCAGGAGGAGGCGGAGCTCAGCGCGCGCGTCCTTGTCGGCGGCGGCGATGCAGCGATGCTCGCGGCATCGCTGCAAGCCGAGCGCAGCTCGCTCTGGGTGCTATTGATCGTGGCGGCCGCAAACGTCGTGCTCGGCGTGTGGCGGCCGCGTCTTACCAGAATGCCGGATTGAATCTGCTGGCAGGCGGCGCTGCTTGGTCGCGTTGCAGCCTGCCTTTAAGATCACACCTTTTCTCGATCTTGCGGGGTAGGCTGATCGTCGTCCTGGTGCGAAGCGGATGCCTCGTCAATTGTCTCCGCCTCACTGCGATGAGGAGGGTCCTCGTGCGGGGGCGCCGCGGAGGAAGGCGCCAGCGGCGAATTCATTTCGGTGTCGACCCGGTTGCGCCGGGCTGCAGCGGCGGCATCGGCTTCCGCCTGCTGCTTGGCGGCGGCGAGCTGGTTCGCGGTGAGCTGGCGTGCCAAGAGGGGGCCGAAGACAAGCGCCGCCACGCACCGGATCGCGGTCTCGGGCATGGTGTCGA
>CADEDX010000394.1 GCA_902826195.1 uncultured Bradyrhizobium sp.
TGGGCCAGCAACATCGCACTTAGAACACCGCGACCGTTGGCGTGAACCGGCGGCGTATCCGCACCGATGCACAGCGACCAGGCATGCACGACGTTGTCTGGAAAGCATCCGTCCGCTGCAAGCTCACCCAACAGGCGCCGGTAGTCATTTGCCGACGTCGGATCGATGCACGCAACGTCGCCGGTCAAAGCGTAGGAGCCTGGCCGGACGACGATGCACCTGGCCCCGCCCTGGCGCAGGCGCTCAACCAAGCCGGCTGATGTGCCCGCTTCGTCATCGAAGAGGAGCCATGGCGAACTTGTCGTGCGAGCCAGGAATAGGGATGCCCGCGATAAGATGCCGGTCTGCGCCGGCTGTTGCGGCAGCGTCGCGATAGCCTCGTAGCCGCTACTCGCAAGCACGTCGAGCCATAGCGCGCGCGTCAGCGTGGGGTAGTCCGGCCGCAGCTGCGTATCCGTGAATGCCCACCAGCCCTCGGTAAGACCAACGGTGAGATCGAACCAGTGCTGCGCCTCCGTCACCTCCAGCATCGCGAGCAGCCCGCCTGGCGCCATCAGGTTTCGCAGACGCGAAAGCGTCCGGCGCACGTCGGCGGTGGCATGTATGACGTTCGCAGCGATGACAAGGTCGAAGTCGCGATTCTGGAAACCCTGCTGCGCGGGATCGTCCTCAAGGTCAAGGGTCGCGAAGAGGACGCGGCCATCCGAGCCGAAACGCTCGCGCGCGCGCGCGACAAACGTCGGCCCGATGTCCGTGAACGTGTAGCTGACGTCGCTGCTCAGGCGAGGTAACACGTACGCCGTCGTGCCGCCGGTGCCGCCACCAACCTCAAGAACGCGCAGGGTACGTCCCTGCGCACGCGCAGCGCACACCGCTGCCGCGATTTGTTCCATCAGACCATTAAACAGCCGGGCGGTCGGACTGTCGCGATAAAGTCGCTCGGCACTCTCGATGGAGCCTTTGGGAAACAGCAGTTCAGCCTCATCCTTGCGCCCGCGCAGAGCGTCGGCCAGATGCGGTGCAACGCGGGCAGTTATCTCCAGCTCTGCCTCGATCGAGGGCTCGCTGGCGAGGAGCGCGCGCGCCTCAGCTTCCAGGTTCGCGGTCCGGGGTGCACGCAGCACGCGCCAGCCGTGTCGCTCTTTCGCCAGCACACCAACCTGCGCAAGTATCGCGAGAAACTGTCCGAACAGGCGACGGTGGCGCGGTACCACGCCGGCCGCCTCAGCGAAGCCCTCCTCAGGAAACAAAGTTCCCGGCCGAAGATCGATGCCAAGTTCGACGACAGCGCGAGCCACGTAGTCTGCGCAGAGCTCACTGAGCTTTTCGCTCGCCGCGTCATGAGCCGGGATGCCTGCATTCTCGACAAGCCTCGGCAGGCTTGCCGCAGCGTCCTTCACCAGGGCGGCTGGGTCGAACGCTTTGCAGGCGATTGCCGTCGCAGCCGCCTCTTGCCATGTCACATTGTAGAGACAGCTTTCAAGCCAATGCGTGCCAATCCTCGCGAGGGCACCATGGTCGACGGGTGTGAACTGAACGTCGCTCAAGGTCGCAAGGACGGTGCCGTCCGATGCATAGACCGTCACGTCGGCGTGAACGACCGCGCCCGCACCGGCGCGAACGCGGACGTGGCTAAAACAGCGCGACGGCGCCGCCGCATTATGCAAGCTGAACGCGCCAATGCCGACAGGCAGATATATGCGATCGCCGGCTGCGTTCGGCATCGCAGCGGCCGCCACCTGCAGGCAGCCGTCCAGCAGAACGGGATGTATGCCACTGCCGTCTGCTTCCTGGTCCGACGGGTCAAGACTTACCTCACCCAACGCCTGCGTCGAACCGTTAGCCAAGCTGCGGATCGTACGGAAGCTCCTGCCGAAATCCAGCCCAAGCGCCTCAAACCGAGCGTAAAGCTCATCCAACGGCACTTGTACCGAACAGTCCTGTTGCGCTTCGCGCAGGCCCGTCAAATGCGTGGCCAGATCCTCAAAGTCCATCCGGCCTGACAGATGCAGCGTCCAATCCCCGTCAGTTTCCGAATCCCGGCTCAGAATGCGAACGTGAAAGGCATTCTGCCCATCGGGATCCAAGATCGTCTGAACGGTCCTGGTCCTCCCGTCGTCCTCGAGCAGCATCGCTTCGACGATCGAGATGTCCTTCACGGCGGATGAAGAGTGAGGGCGCAACAACCGCCCGACATCGGCAAGCGCCGCAAGATAGGCGGTTCCAGGCAGGATGATCCTGTCCTGCACACGATGCTGCCGCACGAATGCAGGTTGGTCCGCACCAATACGCGCTTCGAACACGACGCTTCCCGTCGCCAGCTTCAAACGATCACCCGGCAATGCGCCCGCGTCGTTTACTTGCCGGCGTGGTCGGCTGGAACTTGCGCGGAACCAGTGTCGCTCTGGACGCTGCGGATAACCGGGCAGATCTATAACCCTGCCACCCGTGGCCACGTTTTGCCAGTCGACCACCGCGCCGGCAAGGTAGGCCTGCGCCAGGCTTTCCAGCATCTGCTCCAGGTCTTGCCGACCCTTGCGGAGCGAGGGAAGAAGAGGCGGTGTCTGCCCGTCGAAGGCGGCGGATGCAAACGACAACAGCGCCGGATGCGGACCGATTTCGATACAAATGTCAGGTCCGGTTTCGGCAAGCGTGCGCAAGCCGGTCCCGAAGCGTACCGGCAAACGCATGTGGTCGCGCCAGTACGACGGGCGTACGATCTCTGCAGCGCTGATGCTGCGCCCCGTTACATTCGAGATCAGGCGGATGCTCGGCGCGGAGAAACGGGTCCGCGCAGCCTCACGCTCCATCTCCGCCATCACCGGCTCGACGAGAGCGGAATGAAAGGCGTGCGAGACGGCGAGCCGGCTCGATTTTACCCCCTTGCTGCCCAACCTGGCGCACAGATCGTCGACCGCGCCGGACGGACCGGAGACGACGACCTGCATCGGACCATTCTCTGCGGCAATCGAGACCGGCAGGCCGCTTCTTTCGATGGTATCGTGGACCACACCCTCCGGTGCAAAAACGGCGGTCATGCCGCCGCCAGGCGGCAGGGACTGCATGAGGCGTCCACGCGCGGAGACAAGATGCAGCGCATCGGGAAGCTCGAGGACGCCGGCAACCGTCGCAGCGACATACTCACCGATCGAGTGCCCCATCACCACGCTCGGCCCAAGTCCCCACGACCGCCACACCTCGCTCAGCGCGTACTCGACGGCGAACAGCGCGGGCTGGGTAAATTCCGTCCGATCCAGCACATCCCCTTCGCTCGAAAACAACAGATCGATAAGCGGCCGATCGATGATCGGCTGTAGGAGACTGGCGCAGCGATCCAGAGCGTCGCGAAACGTCGGGCAGCCTTCATAAAGACCCTTGGACATTGCGGGATACTGCGAGCCCTGGCCGGTGAACAGAAAGGCGATGCGCGGAGGATCGCGACGGGCTACATGGTGCGTGCGCGCACCGTCGAATGCTCGTCCTTCGACCAGCGCGTCCAGAGCATCGGCTGCATGGCCGGAGGTTCGCGCAAGGACTGTCGCCCGATGTGCGAATTGCGCACGCCCACGGTTGATGGTGCGGACGGCGTCACCAAGATCGATGCTTGGAGTCTGGCGGAGCCCGTTCGCTACATTTTGCATCATGGCGTGGAGCGCATCGGCGTCCCGCGCCGACAGCGCGAGCAGCCGCGGACATTCAATTTTCTCCCGCGCAGGCTCCTCACCCGCCTCCTCCAGCACAACATGCGCGTTGGTCCCGCTAAAGCCGAATGAGCTCACGCCGGCGAGGCGAAGGCCGGGCGGGTTCCAGGGCGTGAGCGTGGTCGGAACGCGGAACGGCAACGTAGCCCATGGAATGTGAGGACTCGGTGCGTCGAAATGCAGATGTGCTGGGATCACGCGATGGCGAAGCGCCAAGACGGTCTTGATCACACCGAGCACGCCGGCGGCAGCTTCCGCGTGGCCGATGTTGGCCTTTACCGATCCCAGCATCAGCGGGTTGTCCGGCGCACGCCCCCCGCCAAAGACGGCACCCAGCGCAATAGCCTCGATAGGATCGCCAAGCTGTGTACCCGTGCCGTGTGCTTCCAGCAGGGTTACGTCGTCGGGCTTGACGCCCGCCCTCGTCAGCGCTTCGCGTATGACCGATTCCTGCGCCGGTCCATTAGGCGCTGTCAGGCTACTGCTGGCACCGTCCTGGTTGACGCAGCTACCGCGAACGACAGCAAGCACGCGATCTCCGTCCGCACGCGCGTCGGACAGTCGCTTGAGCACCAGCATCCCGCAGCCTTCTGCGCGTGAGAACCCGTCTGCGCTCGCGGCGAACGCTTTGCAGCGACCATCGGGAGCCAGCATTCGCGCGCGCGACAGCGAGACAAACACGGTGGGATCGAGAATGAGGTTGACGCCGCCCGCCAGGGCCATGCGGCATTCGCCGTTGCGCAACGCGTGCACCGCAAGGTGGATCCCGACGAGCGAGGAAGAACAAGCCGTGTCCACAGTGAGACTAGGACCTTGCAGGCCTAGCAGATAGGATAGACGGCCACTGAACATGCTGTGCGCGGTGCCGGACGCGAAGTGTCCATCGAGCAAGGCATCGTCCGCACTTTCCAGTTGCAGAAACAAATAGTCGCTGCCGGTGACGCCGACAAACACACCGGTGCGCGAGCCATCAAGCTGATCCGGCGCTTGTCCCGCGTTTTCGAGCGCCTCCCAGGCAACGGTCAGCAGCAGCCGCTGCTGCGGATCCATGGCATCGGCCTCACGCGGCGAGATGCCAAAGAACGCGGCGTCGAAGCGATCAACATCGCTGAGAAAACCACCATACCTGGTGGCGATCCCGCCCGGTTTGTCGGGATCGGGATCGTAGTAGCTTTCGTGGTGCCAGCGCTCAGGCGGAACCGGACCGATGGCATCGACGCCTTCGGCGAGCAGGCGCCAGAAGCTGACGGCATCGGTGACGCCGCCGGGCGCGCGAAGCCCCAGCCCGACGATTGCCACCGGCTCGCGAGAAGCGCTCTCCAGCCCGGCAACACGAGCGCGCGCTTCTTCGAGCGCGAGGAAAGCGCGCTGCAACGGCGTGAGCGATGGACTACCAGCGTCAGTCATTGTTGCCACGTGCCATCAGTATTGCCTCAATCTCCTCATCCGACGGAACGGCCTCTCGCGGCGCCGTCGCGGGTCGAACATCTGGATTCATGGGCTTTGGCGAAGTAATCTGGCTTGCGGCCTTCTGTGAAGACGTGATCGCGAGTAGATACGCCGCGATGGAGTCGATCGTTGGATGATCGAAAACAAGCGATGCGGGAAGCGTCACTCCGCCCCCCAATCCGCGCGCCAGAAGCCCCCGTAAGCGGACGGCCATAAGACTGTCGAGACCCAGCTCCATCAGCCTTGCGTTGCGCGCAGGTTGCGCATCCTCAGGCCAGTCGAGCACGCGCATGACGTGGCCGCGTACGTAGTCCCGAAGCAGGTCGGCCCGCTCAGCGGGATAGGCCTCCTGCAACTGATGAAGGATACTGGCAGGAGCAACAGCCGACACCGAAGCCTTTACATCCTCGACAATTGCCGCGTCGCGCTCAGATAAGTGCCCCGGCAGCCTTGCGAGGATTGCGTGCAGTCCGAGGACCTCGGCCGGCTCGCCCAGCCGCGGCCAGGCCCCAACTTCCGCAAAGCCGGCCTCCACAAGCGCCCCGCGCCAGCCCTCCGCATCCAGGAGCGGGTGATCGGTACGCAAGTCGTCGGCAAAATGCTGCCAACCTTCAATGAGACCCGTCGTTGGCCGGCGTCCCGGCCGGGAGCAGCGCGCGCAGGCAGTAGAACACGGCCGAGAGCGTCACCGCGCGCGTGGCGTTGAGCGAGCTCCGCGGAGCCGCGTCGCTGGCGCGGAAGTCGCAGGTCAGCCGGTCGGCACGCTTCGTCAGCACCACGCGCACGTGCAGCTTGCCGCCGTTCCGGTCGGCGAGCGTGTCCTCGAACGCGACCCGCCGCGCGGGGAGGGCGTGCAGCAAGGTGCGCGTCAGGCGTTCGGTCCAGTCCATGAGCTCCTGCGCGCGCGCGCGCAGGCGCGCGGGGCCGTGCTCGACCGCCAGGGCCTCGAGGCGCTGGGCGCCGATGCGGTTCGTGGCCCACTGCGCGAGCAGGTCGCCCTCGCGCTCCTCCGGACAGCGCATGTTCGCGAGCACGAGAGCCAGGGTCTCGCGCTCGAGCACGCCCGCGCGCACGAGGTGCACGGGCGGGATGCGCAGGCCCTCGCCGTGGACGTCGTCGGCCGGGGCCATCGAGCCGGGCGCGGCTCCGCCCACGTCGGCGTGGTGCGCGCGGTTGGGGCAGAAGAAGTCGGGCCGCGCGCTGCCCGGCAGGAACACGGGCGACACCAGGGTCAGGTCGGGCAGGTGCGTGCCGCCGCAGTAGGGATCGTTGAGCAGCACGGCGTCGCCGGGCCCCATGCGCACGCGCGCGATCGCGGCCTGCACGCTCATGGGCGTCGAGCCGAGGTGCACCGGCAGGTGCGCGGCCTGGCCGATCATGCGTCCGCGGCCGTCGAACAGCGCGCACGAGAAGTCCCGGCGCTCGCGGATGTTGGTCGAGAACGACGAGCGCAGCAGCGCGGCCCCCATCTCC
>CADEDX010000395.1:0-4584 GCA_902826195.1 uncultured Bradyrhizobium sp.
CGCCCGACCCCTCGCGCGAATGCAGCAGCATGTTCTTGACGATCGAATCAGCGCGCTTGCCGTGCTGCACGACTTTCTCGAGATTGCCCTTCAGCATATGGGTCAATTCGTCGATCTCTTCTCGCGTCTTGGCGTCCAGCGCCGCGGGCTTGAGAACGTCATTGAGTTCATCGATCAACTCGGACGAAAGCGCGGAGAAGTTATTGACGAAGTTGAGCGGATTCTTAATCTCGTGTGCGATACCGGCCGTGAGCTGGCCGAGCGACGCCAGCTTTTCCGTCTGAACCAGACGATCCTGCGCGGTTCGCAGGTCATCAAGCGAGGCAGACAGTTCCCGCGTGCGGGCCTGGACTTCCTGAAACAGCCTCACATTGGAGATCGCAATGACCGCCTGGTCGGCGAACGTCTTGAGCAGCTGAACGTGATTTTCGTCAAACGGGCCGGGGTCGACCCGGGTTTGCCCAATCATGCCGATCGGCGCTCCGTCCTGGAGCAAGGGGAGGAACAGCATGCTGCGATAGCCGCGCATCCGCGCCAAGTCGCGCAGCGCAGGTTCAGCCTCCGTATCCGGAAGGCGGTATATTTCGCCGCGACGGATGGCCGCCGCGAACGGCAATTCGGAAAGCGGTTTTGGGAAATAGGCTATCAACGCCGCGTCAGCGTCAGGATTGGTCGGCGTGAAAGCCGACAGATGGACGACATCGTTGACCATGCTGAGTACGGTCGTCGACAAGCCATGCACCAACTGGTTCGATCGTTCGGCGATCGCCTGGAATACCGGCTGCACGTCGTCGGGCGAGCTGGCAATGACCTTGAGAATGTCGGCGGTCGCGGTTTGCCGTTCGAGCGACTCGCTCAGCTCCGACGTTCTGACCTCCACCTTCTTTTCCAGGTCGGCATAGGACTCCTGAAGCCGCGCCCCCATGTCGTTGAACTGGTTGGCGAGACCTTCGAGCTCATCGCCGGTCTTGATAGAAATGTGCTGGGTAAAATCCCCGGCGCCGATACGCTCTGCGCCCTCCCTCAAGGCCTGGATCGGGCCGACCATGCGGCGGGCAAGAAATATCCCGGCGAGCACGGCAAAGATCGAAGCCGCCAGCAACACGATCGCAAGTCGTTGCAGCGCCTGATACAGCGACGCATAGGCTTCCTCGACCGGAAGCTCGACGAACATGGTCCATCCCAGCGGCGCGATCGGCGCCGAAGCCGTCAGCACTTCCTGGCCCTGGATGTTGAGCGTGCCCTCCAGCGCGTCGGGGACAGCGCCCGCCCCACCGGCCTTTGCGGCCTGCACCTGAATCAGCTTCGACATGTCGGTGTTGCGCAGCACCAGGCTGATATCGGGATGGGCGATCAGGCGGCCTTGCGCGCCGACGACATAAGCGTGGCCGCGCTCGCCGACCTTGATTTGCGAGACCACGTCCCAAATGAGTTTGAGATTGACCTCGGCAATGCTGACGCCGGCATCCTTGCGGGTGCCCGACAGCGCCAGCGTCATGTAGGGCTCGGACTCCCGGCGGAAATAGACCGGCCCGTAGTAAACCTTGTTGGCGACGGCTGCCGTGAATTTCGGGTCCTTCGAGAGATCAAGCCCGCTGTCCACGACGTCCATGGCGAGACGCGACACCCGCAACCGCTCCTTGCCGGTGGAATCGGCCTGCGCCAGTTCGGTGATCGCGGGCACCTGCCGCAACAGCCGCAAGGCATCGAAGCGGCGCTGCTCGATCGAACCCGCCGACCACGGGAGCTGGGTTGTCCAGCCCAGCTGGCTCTCGATCTCCTTAACGAACTGGCTGATCTTGGCAGCCGCGGCTTCCGCCTGCTCGCGTTGAATTCGGATCAGCGAAACTTTGTGCTCGTGGTAGTAGAAAAACACTTCAAAGATGCCGTTGGATAGCAGCGCAACGGCGACGACGGCCACGAACAGGGCGACGTATTTGGTAAAGAGCCTGTTGCGGGTTTGAGCCTCGGGCAGCCGTGCCGCAGCGGCGCCCTCGACAGCTTTCACGGCCGGCTCCTTGGCAATATCTGGGTGCAGGGAGATGCTCATCCGTTCCAATCTAGCAATAACAGATCGCGTTGTCTCTCGCCGTCGAAGCATTCGCCCTGTCATTCGAGATGATCGCCGCCCGTCCACTTGCACCGGATCAACGCCACGCAACCAATGACGAGTCCTTTCCATCTAAGGTTACTTGAAGATTCCGTCAGCGCGCATTCGTACCGCCCCCTTGGATGCGCGGCCCGCGGATGCACCAGAGTACCAACAGAGCTCATTGTACGCCTGGGCTTCGCCGAACCCAGCTGTCAGATCCTGCTACTCGATCACCTCGTCCGCCGTCGCGAACAGGGAGGACGGAATTTCCACGCCAATTGCCTTGGCAGTCCGCAGATTGATGATCGCTTCATATCTGGTCGGCTCCTGAACCGGCAGGTCGCGGGGCTTCTCGCCCCGCAGGATGCGATCGACGTAGGTAGCGGCCTGCTCGAATAGATCATCGAAGTTCGACCCGTACGACATCAGCCCCCCAGCCACAGCATACGAGCGAAGCGGGCACATCGTCGGCAAACGATGCCGGGTGGTAATCTGGAAGATCGTGTCCCGATGCCGTGTGGTGAAAACGTCCGGCATGACGACAAGCGCACCTCGAGGGATGTTCGCGAACTGGGCCAGTGCATTTTCAATCGCGGCTTCGTCGCCAATGCGAATCTCGCTGAGCGTGACGCCCATCCGCGGTGCTTCAGCCTGCATCACCGGAAGAAAGATCGCAAACGGCGCCGTGGTTGGATTGAACATGAGGGCAATGCGATCGGTACCGGGAGATATTTCCTTGAGGAGTTGCAGCCATTTTCCTGCAATCGCGGCGTTGAAACTTGTGAACCCGGTCATGTTGCCGTCGGGCTTTGACAAGTTGGTCACGAAGCCGTCGGCGACGGGATCGGCAAGACCCGCAAAAACCAGCGGGATCGTTGCGGTCGTCTGCTTCAGCGCGCGAGCCGTAGGCGTGTTCGTCGCCAGAATGGCGTCGGGAGCCAGGCCCACCAGTTCCCTGGCAAGCGCCTGGGCGCGGGCGGCATTTGCGTCACCCCATCGCACGTCGATGCGCAGGTTGCGTCCCTCGGTCCATCCCTTTGCCGCAAGCCCTTTTGTGAAACGGCCAAGCCGAAGCTGCGTGGCCGGATCGCTCTCCGCAGACCCCATCAGCACGGCCACCCGCCTGGCGCCACCGGTCTGCTGCTGCGCCTGGGCCGCCAACGGCCACGCCGCCGTCGCTCCCATCCCGGCAATGAATTCGCGGCGCCTCACTCGATCACCTCGTCGGCGCGGGTGACAAAGGATGAAGGCATGTCGATCTCAATCGCCTTCGCGGTCTTGAGATTTATGACAAGCTCGAATTTTGTCGGTTGCTCGACAGGCAGGTCCGCTGTTTTCGTGCCCTTCGCGATTCGATCGACGTATTTTGCGGCGAGCGCAAACATCGCCGTGAGCGACGGTCCATAAGACAAAAGCGCTCCAGCGACGACAAGTTCGCGCAGTTCGCCGGCCATCACCAGGCGGCGCTCGACGGCAAACTCCGCAATGCGCGCGCGATCCAGAAAGAAGAATGGCGATCCGCCCGCGTATAAAGAACCGCGGTTGGATGCGGCGCTGGCGACAGCTCGCTCATAATCGTAGGGACGTTCGCGGAATTCGATCCCATTTAGTGTCACGGCGAACTGGACCGCCACGGCTTGCAGGGCGGCCCAATGGTCGGCCGAAAGCTGATCCCAGAACACGGTCATGGTCGAAACATCCGGAAATGCCTGCCTCAAGATTTCCATGCGTTTCGCGACCAGTTCGACATTCTGAAAATAGATACCGGTTACCCTATCGGACGACCTCGAGAGGCTCCGGTCATATCCCTTTGCGACCGGATCGTAGTCGACCGCGATCATCACGACCGGTGCTACGCTGGCAACGCCAAGCGCCGCCTTTAGACTGGCCTCCGGCCCCGCGGCCACTATGACATCAGGCTTTCGCGCAACGACCTCACGATAACCTGATTCGAAAGCATCGGCATTCCGAACCTGCACATGGTCATAAATGAGGTTTTCTCCCTCCCTGTAGCCGAGTTCAGCCATCCGCTGCACGAACGCGATCCACTGCGGCGCTGTTCTTGGCTGCACATTGGCCGTTCCGACGCGCAGTGCCTTCGCACCCTGCTGCGCGTACCCAGCCAACGGCCACGCCGTCGTCACCCCCATCCCGGCAATGAATTCGCGGCGTCTCATTCGATCACCTCGTCGGCGCGGGCGAAAAGGGCCGGAGGCACAGCGAGGCCGATCGCTTTGGCGGTATTGCCATTGATGATGAGTTGAACGTTGGTTGGCCCCTGCACGGGAAGTTCAGCGGGCGTCGTGCCTTTGAGAATCCGGTCGACATAGGTCGCCGACTGCCGGCTGAGATCGACAATATTCGGCCCATAGGACATCAGACCTCCTGCAACAACCTGAGCACGGTTCCAGTAGATTGCAGGCACCTTATACCTGTTCGCCGTGGCCACGATCTGATCGCGGTAGGCGATGGAATAACTCGCAGCCGTTACG
>CADEDX010000395.1:4594-6621 GCA_902826195.1 uncultured Bradyrhizobium sp.
CGTTACGAACGGCAACCGAAATCGGTTCGATCGAAATCGATTTCCCGTAGCTCTGCAAACGACTTTTGATACCCCTTGAAATTGTGATTGTCGAGATCACCCAGCAATGCGACCCGCTTGATGCCGGGTGCCATTTCCTTGAGTAGTTCAAGCCATTTGCCGCCGATCTCGTACTCGAACGGCGTGATACCGGTTACATTGCGACCCGGCCGAGCGAGGCTCGCGACAAAGCCGCCTGCCACTGGATCGGTGACATTGACGAAGACGATCGGGATCGTCGTTGTCGCCTCATGCAGCGCGATCAATCCGATGGTGCCGCTGGTCCAGATCAACGCGGGCGCCAGGCCGACAAGCTCCGCCGCAAATGCCCGGGCGCGGCCAAGGTCGGCCCCCGGCCAGCGGTATTCGATCTGGATATCGCGGCCCTCCTTCCAGCCATGTGCTTCAAGTCCGGCTCTGAATGCGGCCATTTGCTCCGTCATCTGCGGAGAACCCTCGGGCCCGCCGGACGGCATGACGCTGATCCGTGGCATGGACTTGCCCGGTTGCGCCCGCGCGGCGAGCGGCCACAGCGCAGCAGCGCCCCCAGTCAGCGCCAAAAATTCGCGCCGCCTCATTCGATCACCTCGTCGGCCTGCGCCAAAACCGCAAGAGGAATGCTCAGGTCTAGCGATTTGGCGATTGTCTTGTTGACGGTTAGTTCGAAAACCGTTGGAGTTTCGATCGCGATATCGCCGGGGGATACGCCGCGGAATATTTGAGCGATCTGGTCGGCCATGCGCTTGCGCAGCGCGGTGCGGTTCGGGCCGTAACCGATCAGACATCCCGCTTGGGCCATATCTGCCCATTCGCACACCGTCGGCAGCCGGGCCTCAAGCGCAAGGGCTGCGAGTTGCTTCCCATGTCGGTAAAACTCCGACGTTGCGCTGATCACCAGGGCCTGCGCGCCCGCGGCCTGCATCGCGGCGAACGCCGTCGGATAGTCCGTAGGCCCGGTCGCGGAAAAGGCAAGAAGTTCGACACCAAGCCTGCCCGCAGCAGTCCGCATTGCGGCTTCGCCAATTGCCGTCGCCGGCGACGTGAGAACCGCTATACGTTTCCGGTCGGGCGCGGCCTCGAGCAATATTGACAAGCGTTTGACCTCAAGCTCGCTGGCCAGAATAACCACCCCGGTCACATTCCCGCCCGGCCGGGCGTAATTCGCGGCGAGCCCGAGTTCGATCGGGTTCGCGCCAAAGGTAACGATCGGCAACCTGCGTGTCGCCGCGCCGGCAGCAGCTATTGCGGCGGCACCAACAGCGATCACCGCGTCAGGTCGTGCGGCCAGCAGCTCGCGCGCCAGGCCCGGCATGGCATCCGATTCGCCAAGGCGCGCATCGAAGACGAGGTTTCGGCCTTCCACGAAGCCGAGCTTTGCAAGTTCAGGCAGGATTGTCTGGCGGGCGGAGGCTTCGGAGGGCGCCGAATTCGCAAGATGGCCGAGGCGGTACATGCGACCGGGCGTCTGGGCGCTCGTTGGCGTCGCGCCTGCGACAAGCGGCCAGAGTGCCGCCGCACCGCCGGCCAGCGCAATGAATTCGCGACGTTTCATTCGATCACCTCGTCGGCACGGGCGACCAGGGTCGGCGGAAGAGAAAGGCCCAAGGCATTTGCGGTCTTGAGGTTGATGATCAGCTCGAATTTGGTCGGCTGAAAGAAAGGAATCTCGGCCGGTTTTGCCCCGTTGAAAATCTGATTGACGTCGCTGGCCATGCGCTCGGCGAGTTCGCCGAGATCTGGCGCGAAAGCCATCAGCCCGCCCTGCTCGACATAATCGCGGTAGGGATAGAGCACTGGGATATGGCTCTTTGCGGCCAGTTCGGCGAGCAAGGCACGGAATGCGAGAAAACTGCCGCTGCCATCAAGCAGGATGGCATCCGTTCGCTGTTCTGCGATCTCGGCAAAGCTTCGGCGGAGTTGCGCCTCATCGACCTGCGACAGGAAACGCTCGGTCAGCACGATCCCGAGCCGCCGCGCGGCTTCACGAT
>CADEDX010000396.1 GCA_902826195.1 uncultured Bradyrhizobium sp.
GCCGCCGCTGGCCGGCATTCCCGCCGGCGTGGCCGCAGCGGTTCTGATCGCGGCGGTGATCGGCGTTCCGACACTGCGGCTGTCGGGACATTACATCAGCATGGCGACGATCGCGGTGGCCGAACTGGCGCGGCTGATCGTGACCAACACGGAAGTCCTCGGCGCCGCGGTCGGGCTCAGCGGGCCGACCGTGCTGCGCACCGTGCTCGATCTCTCCTTCATCTCGGCGCTGCCGTATTACTATCTGTTCCTCGCCGTCCTCCTCGTCACGCTCGGCATCACCTGGTGGATGACCAACAGCCGGATGGGATTTTATCTTCGCGCCATCAAGGATTCCGAGCGGGCGGCGCGCTCTCTCGGCGCGCCTGCCAGCCGCACCAAATTGTACGCCTTCATGCTCAGCGCCGGACTGACCAGCGTCGCCGGCGCGATGTATGCGATGATGTTCGGGTTCGTGGATCCCGAATCCGGGCTCGGCATCCTCATTTCGGTGAAAATGCTGATCATGGCGGCGCTCGGCGGCGCCGGGCTGTTGTTCGGGCCGCTGGTCGGCGCGGCGATCCTGGTGCCGCTGGAGGAAATCTCCAACAACGTGCTGGGCGGAAAGGGCGCGGGCCTCACTTTCGTGGTCTACGGCGCCATCATCGTCATCATCGCCCGCTTCCAGCCGGGCGGCATCCTGGCGTTGATCAACCGGCTGTTGGATAAGCGCAAGCCGGCCGCTTCTGCGAAGGGAGCCGGCCATGCTCCTTGAAGCGCGCGACGTCACGATGGCCTTTGGCAGCTTCAAGGCGGTCGACACCGCCAGCGTCACGCTGGAGCCGGGCGACATCCTCGGCCTGATCGGGCCTAACGGCGCCGGCAAGTCGACCTTCTTCAATTGCCTGACCGGCGATCTCGTCTCGACCTCGGGCAAGGTGCTGTTCGAAGGCCACGACATCACGTCGCTGACGCCGGAGTCGAGGGCGCAACTCGGGCTGGCCCGCACGTTTCAAGTGCCGCAGACCTTCGAAGGCATGACGGTGCTCGAGAACGTCATGATCGGCGCGTTCCTGCGC
The DNA here is from genome assembly GCA_902826195.1 of uncultured Bradyrhizobium sp. Lineage (GTDB taxonomy): Bacteria > Pseudomonadota > Alphaproteobacteria > Rhizobiales > Xanthobacteraceae > Bradyrhizobium. Next base: position 1,059 of record CADEDX010000396.1, read on the forward strand.
CACCCGCACCGGACGCAAGCCGAAGCCAAGGCCCGCGCCGTGCTGGAGCGCGTCGGCATGAGCCGGCTCGCGGACGCGCCGGCGCGCTCGCTCGGCACGCCCGGCCGCAAGCGGCTGGAAATCGCCCGCGCGCTCGCCACCGAACCAAAGGTGCTGCTGCTCGACGAAGCCATGGCCGGGCTAACCCAGCAGGAGGTCAAACTCGCGATCGATCTGGTGCGCGACATCCATCGCTCCGGCATCACGCTGGTCATCGTCGAGCACATCATGGAAGTCATCATGTCGCTGGCGAGCCGGGTCGTCGTGTTCCACCAGGGCAAGGAGATCGCCCGCGGCAGCCCGCGCGAGGTGACGGCCAATCCCGCCGTCATCGCCGCCTATCTCGGCACCCGCGCGGCGAAAGCGGCCGCGGGCCACACGCCGATCGAGTTGATGGGCGGGCCGGCGACATGAGCGAGCCTTTGCTGCGCATCGAGCACCTCGAGGTGCGCTACGGCGACCTGATCGGCGTCTCCGACGTGTCGTTGCAAGTGCCCGAGGGCAGCGTGGTGGCGCTGCTCGGCTCCAACGGCGGCGGCAAGACCACGGTACTCAATGCCATCGCCGGCCTCATCCCCGTGCATGCGGGCTCGATCCGCTTTGGTGGCGAGGAGATCGGCGGCCAGCACGCGTTTGCGATCGTGCGCAAGGGGCTCGCGCTGTCGCCGGAGGGCTGGCGGTTGTTCGTGCAGCAAAGCGTCGAGAACAATCTGTTGCTCGGTGCCACCCCGCTGCGCGACAAGGCGCGCACCGCCGCGCTGCTGGAGCGCGTCTACGAGATCTTTCCAAAATTGAAGGAGCGCCGCAGCCAGCGCGCCGGCACCATGTCCGGCGGCGAGCGGCAGATGCTGGCGGTCGGCCGCGCGCTGATGAGCGATCCGAAATTGCTGATGCTGGACGAGCCGTCGCTCGGGCTGGCGCCGGCCGTCGTTGAGTCCATGTACGAAACGTTCGGCCGCCTGCATCGGGAAGGCCTGACCATCCTGCTCGCCGAACAGTCGATCGAACTGGCGCTGGAAGTCTCCGACTTTGCGACTGTGCTGCAGGTCGGCAAGAGCGTCCTGTCCGGCACCGCCGCCGCGCTGGCCCAGGACCCGCAGGTGCAAAAGGCCTATCTCGGGGTTTGAAGCGCACGATGGTAGGATCGGTTGAGCTCTTCGCGAAACCCATCGGGGCAATCACCGCTCTCTCCGTCATTCCGGGGCGCGACGAAGTCGCGAACCCGGAATCCATTTGGCCACTGCGAGGCGGGTAGATGGATTCCGGGTTCGCGCTACGCGCGCCCCGGAATGACGGGCGGTGGGAGCGGTTCGGGCCGGGCTTCTGATAGGATGGGTTTCGCGAAGAGTTCAACCCATCCGACGGATCAACGCTCGCGCTTACGTGGACCGCTGCCCGCCATCTCCGCCTGCAGCAATAGCAACAAACAATTCGCCAGCCGCTCCTCCAGCTCCCCATCATGAATGGCGAGCGGTCCGGGATTGTTGAGGATGGCATTGACCAGCGTTCCCAGCACGACCTGAAAGCCGAAAGCAATGGTACGGGATTTCGCCGCCTTGCGGCCCGGGCCCATGACCCGGAGCAGGATCGGCGTGGCATTCGCGACATTGGCGCGCGCCAGGTCCTTGAAGGTCGACCAGCGGTCCGGCCGGGTGTCGTCGTGCTGAAGTGCGGCGCGCAGCACGCCTTCATGGTTTCGAATCCAGCCGATGGTGCCGCGGACGAGCAGGCGGCTCAGCCCGGCGAGATCGGCCTCGGTCAGCCGCTGGTCCTGCTTCATCTGTGAGAGCCTGTTTTCGCCGTCGCGCGCGGCGAGCGCCATCAGGGCGTTGAAATAGGCCTCCTTGCTCTCGAACCGGCTGTAGAAGGCGCCGACGGTGGCGCCGACCTGCCGGCATAGCGCCTCGATCGACAATTCCGCAAGGCTGTGGGTGCGCAGCATCTCCGCGCCGGCCGCGAGCAGGGCGGCCGTGGTCTCGCGGCTGCGCTGCTGGCGCGATGGGGTGACGCCGGGAAGGTCGAGTTCGGCCGGTCGCTGCATCGGAACTTGCGTCTCCGTCGGAAATAATCATAATCATAATTCGGATTATTGTTTGTGGCAATGCGCCGGCGGCGCGTCGCCAGGGCCTGGCGAACCGGCGGATCAACCGCGGGTCGCTTCCACTCAACGGGAGGAAGGCATGGCGGCAGGCAGCGCAAAACCGTTCGGCGGCACGATCGGCAAGACGGTGGCCGCCTCAAAACCCTGGTGGCCGCAGTCAGGAAAACCGCCGGCAGGCGCGCCCAACATTCTCGTCGTGCTGTTCGACGACTTCGGATTTTCCGATTTCGGCTGCTATGGCTCGGCGATCAAGACGCCGACCATCGACAAGCTCGCCTCCGAAGGCCTGCGCTATTCGGGCTTTCATACCACCGCGATGTGTTCGACAACGCGCGCGGCCTTGCTCACCGGCCGTAACCATCATTCGGTCGGCGTCGGTTGCCTCGCCAATTTCGACTCAGGCTATCCCGGCTATCGCGGCAAGATCGCGCGCGAGGCGGGGACGCTGGCCGAAATGCTGCGGCCGCACGGCTATCGCAATTACATGGTCGGCAAATGGCATGTCACGCCGCTGACCGAAAGCGGCGCCACCGGGCCGTTCGACGGCTGGCCGCTCGGCCGCGGCTTTGATCGCTTCTACGGTTTTCTCGATGCCGAAACCGACCAGTTCGCGCCCGAACTCGTCTCCGACAACACCCATATCGATCCGCCCGGGATCTATGCGGACGGCTATCACCTGACGTCCGACCTGGTCGATCAGTCGATCCGCTTCATCGCCGATCACACCGCCGATCGGCCGGACGTCCCATGGCTGACCTGGGTGGCGCTCGGCGCCTGTCATGCGCCGCACCAGGCGCCGATGGACATCATCAAGAGCTATGATCCGATGTTCGCCCATGGCTGGGACGTCGAGCGCGAGCAGCGGATGGCGCGGCAGAAAGCGATGGGGATCGTCCCGCCGGAGACCCGCTTGCCCGCGCGCAATGATCGCGTGAAGGCGTGGGACGAATACAGCTCCGACGAAAGGCGCGTGTTCACGCGGTTGCAGGCGGCCTTTGCCGGCATGCTCGACCATGCCGACCGGCATCTGGCGCGGCTGGTCGGCTTTCTCGATACGGCGGGCATCCGCGACAACACGCTGATTTTGGTGCTGTCCGATAACGGCGCGAGCCAGGAGGGCGGGCCGTGGGGTTTTGTGAATGCGATGGGGCCATATAATTTCCGTCCCGAGCCGGTCGCGGAAAAACTGCGCCGGATCGACGACATCGGCGGGCCGGATTCGCACAGCAATTTTCCGCACGGCTGGGCGATGGCATCGAACACCCCGCTGCGCCGCTACAAGCAGAACACCCATGGCGGCGGCATCCGCGATCCCTTCGTGATGAATTGGCCGAACAGGATCGCCGCGAAGGGCGCCGTCCGCCACCAGTTCGTGCACGCCTGCGACCTGACGCCGACCTTGCTGGAGTTGATCGGCGTTGCGCCGCCTGCCGAAATCGGTGGCGTCGCGCAGATGCCGCTCGAAGGCGAGAGCTTTGCGCGTTCGATCGCCGATCCGGCCGCGCCGTCAAAATCTTCCGCGCAATACTTTGAAATGTTCGGCCATCGCGGCATCTGGCACGACGGCTGGAAGGCGGTTTCTTTCCACCCCTCGGGCACGCCGTTCGAGAACGACACATGGGAACTGTTTCACCTCGCGCAGGATTTTTCGGAGACCAACGATCTGGCGGCGCAGGAGCCCGAGCGGCTCGAGGCAATGATCAAACTGTGGTGGCGCGAGGCCGAGCAGCGCAATGTGCTGCCGCTCGACGATCGGTTCGGGCCTCGGTTCGCGGAAAACGCCGCGCGCTTCCATGGCGCACGCAATAAGTTCACCTTTCACGCCGGCATGGGCCACGTCCCTACCGACGTCGCGCCCGACGTGCGCAGCCGCAGCTACACCATCGAGGCCCATGTCGAGATCGGCGACGATGGTGCAGAAGGCGTACTGATCGCCCATGGCGACGCCACCTCCGGCTACAGCCTCTACATCAAGGACGGCTTGCTGGTGCACGACCTCAACATCGGCGGCGGCCATGAGATCGTGACCTCGAACCGCAAGGTGCCGGCAGGCGCGCACCGGCTCGGCTTGCATGTCGAGCGGCTGATCCGGAAGGAGCCGCCGGCCAAAGGCTCGCGGACTGGCGTCACCGCATATACGCTGCTGATCGACGGCGAGCCGGCCGGCGCGATCCAGACCCAGCTCGCGTTCAACAACTTCATCTCATGGTCCGGCCTCGACATCGGCCGCGACCGCTCCAGCCCGGTCTCGCACTACGGGGCGCCGTTCGAATTCACCGGGCAGTTGCTGAAGGTGACGGTCGACATGCATGACGACCAGAAGCTGGATGGCGAGGGAGTAGGGGCTGCGGAGATGGCGAGGCAGTAGTTGCCGTCATTGCGAGGAGCGAAGCGACGAAGCAATCCATCTTGCCGTTATGCCGTAGTATGGATTGCTTCGCTTCGCTCGCAATGACGGGGCTGATGCCGGTGTCTGATCGGTTGGTTGGAAGTTACTCGGCCGCCTGCTTGACCGAAACCTGCGCGTCCGGATGGGCCTCATGATCGGAGTCCGCCGATCGTCCCCAGCCCGCGAACCGGTTCGAGAGCCGGTCGAGATAGAGATACACCACCGGGGTCGTGAACAGCGTCAGCGCCTGGCTGACGAGCAGGCCGCCGACCATGGCGTAGCCGAGCGGCTGGCGGATTTCCGATCCGGTGCCGGTGCCGAGCATCAGCGGCACGCCGCCGAGCAGCGCGGCCATCGTCGTCATCATGATCGGGCGGAAGCGTAGCAGCGCCGCCTTGCGGATCGCGGCTTCCGGCTCGAGTTTCTCGTCGCGCTCCGCCGTGATGGCGAAGTCGACCATCATGATGCCGTTCTTTTTCACGATGCCGATCAGGAGCACGATGCCGATCAAGGCGATCAGGCTGAAATCGAACCCGAACAGCATCAGGATCGCCAGCGCGCCGACGCCGGCGGACGGCAGCGTCGACAGGATGGTGATCGGGTGGATGTAGCTCTCATAGAGAATGCCGAGGATCAGGTACACCACGACCAGCGCCGCGAGGATCAGCAGCGGAACCGTGCCGAGCGACTGCTGGAACGCCTGCGCGGTGCCCTGGAAGCTCGAATTGAGCGTCGGCGGCGCGCCGAGTTCGGCCATCGCCTTCTGCACGGCGTCGGTGGCCTGTCCCAGCGCCACGCCCTGGCCGAGGTTGAAGCTGATGGTGATCGCCGGAAACTGGCCTTGATGGCTGATGGAAAGCGGCCGCACCGGCACGCTGGTCCAGGTCGCGAAGGTCGATAGCGGCACCTGGTCGCCGGTGGTCGGCGATTTCACGTAGATCTTGTTCAGGGTGTCGAGGTCGCCCTGCAGCTCCGGCAGCACTTCGAGGATCACCTTGTAGGTATTGAGCTGGGTGAAATAC
>CADEDX010000397.1 GCA_902826195.1 uncultured Bradyrhizobium sp.
CCTTTGAGCGCGTTGATACGCTATGTCGGCGGCTTTTCGGCCATAGCGCCGCTGGACCCCGGCAAGATCAGCGACAGCGAGATGGGCCGGATCCGCGCCAAGCAGATCGACGCGGTGACGCAGCTCGTGCCGCTCACCATGACCGTCAATTTCATCAACATGGCCATCATCCTGGTCCTGTTTTGGGATACCGGCTCGAACCTGTTTCTCAGCCTGTGGGGATTCTCGATCGCGTCGATGGTCATCCTCGCTGTCAGGACATGGCTGCGCATGCGTCGCATGCGCCCGCTGACGGCTTCGCCGCGCGCCGCACGGCGGATGGTCATGCAGGCCTTTCTCCTGGCCGCCGCTTGGGGCGCATTGCCGCTGGCGTTGCTTGCCAAATCCAATTCCACCGATCAGATGATCATTGCGTCCCTGATGGCCGGAATGATCGCGGGCGGCGCGATCACGCTGTCCACGGTGCCGCGGGCAGGACTCGTGTACACTTGGACGATGGCCTTTGCTTCGGCGGTGGCCCTGCTGCTGTGCGGCGACAAGGTCTATCTTTGTACTGCGCTGTTTCTGCTGATCTACTCGGCCTTCATGGCGCGCAACATCGCCTCGCACGGCAATCTATTTCAGGACAATCTGCTGGCGCAATTGCAGCTGGAGCGGCAAACCGACATCATCTCGCTGCTGCTTAAGGAATTCCAGGAGAACGCCAGCGACTGGCTATGGCAGACTGATGCGCAGGGCAGGCTGAGCGACGTGCCTGAGCGGTTCGCCGAAGTGGCGCAGATGCCGCTGCCGCTGCTGAAGGGCGCGCACTTCGCCGAACTGCTGGAAATGCTTTGCCCGGAAGACGCGATCACCGCTTCCAACGTCACCGCGCTGATGAACCGGCAAGCACCGCTTCACGAGATCAACCTGCGCGTGGTGGCGGGCGGAAAGACGCGGCAGTGGTCGTTGACCGCAAAGCCCAAGTTTGACGACGAAGGCCATTTTCTCGGCTATCGCGGATTTGGCCGTGACGTGACCGAGCGCTGGCGCGCCGAGCAGGCGGAAACGCAGAACAAGGCCAAATCCGATTTCCTGGCGGTGATGAGCCACGAAATACGCACGCCGATGAACGGCGTGCTCGGGCTCGCCGGCCTGCTATTGGAAACCAAGCTCGATCCGGAGCAGGAGCAGGCGGTCAAGACCATCCGGGATTCCGGCGACAACCTGCTGCACGTTCTCAATGACATTCTGGACCTTTCGAAACTGGAAGCCGGGCGGTTTCAGTTCGAGGCCGCCGACTTCTCGCCCAGCGCCATGGTCGACGCGGCTGCAGCGGTGGTTCGCACCAGTGCCGGCAACAAGGGGCTGGCCGTGGAGGTCGAACTCGACCCCGAACTGCCTGCCGCGCTGCGCGGCGATGCCGCCCGCATCCGCCAGGTGCTGCTGAATCTGGCGTCCAACGCCGTGAAGTTCACCGAACGCGGCGCAGTGAAGATCAAGGCGGTCTGCCATTCCCGTGGCGACATGCTGGCCCGGGTGGAGTGGTCCGTGTCAGACACCGGCATCGGCATCGCGCCCGACAAGATCGGCCGCCTGTTCACCGATTTCGAGCAGGCGGATGCCTCCATCAACCGCCGTTTTGGCGGCACCGGGCTCGGTCTGGCGATTTCCCGGCGCATCATCGAGCAGATGGGCGGCACGATCGGCGTCACCTCGGAGCCCGGACAAGGCTCGACATTCCATTTTTCGCTGACTTTGCCGTGGAGCGACCAGGCCGTTGTCGATCCCTTGGCCGATCGCACCGGAGCCGACGCGTTGAAGGAGCGCCTCGGCCAATTGGGGCGGCCGCTGCGCATCCTGATTGCGGAAGACGACGCGACCAACCGCATGGTCGTCACCAGGATGCTGAAGGAGTTCGCGCTAGATGTTGATGTCGTGCATGACGGTGCGCAGGCCGATCAGGCTGTCTCGGAAGCCCCATACGATTTGGTGTTGATGGACGTGCAAATGCCCGAGATGGACGGTTTTGCGGCGACCAGATCGATCCGTTCGCGCGGCTTTGCGTCGCTGCCGATCATCGCGCTGACCGCCAATGCCTTTCCCGAAGACGCCAAGCGGTGCCGCGACGCCGGCATGTCCGACTTCCTGGCAAAACCGCTGCGAAAGCCGTTGCTGGTGAACGCGATATTGCGGGCAATGCCATCCTTTCATTCAGACGCGGTCGCTTCACCGAGTCTCAGCCCATCGCAAGCGCCGGCCGCCGCTCAGGCGGATGACGTTCAGCTGGTCGGGTAACGAAAGGCGCGAGAGCGATCGCCTCAATCGGCAAACTGGCCTGCCGCGCGGATCAGCGGCGCCCAGCGGTCGACCTCGCTGACCAATTGCGCCTTCAACGCCTCCGGCGTGGCCTGATCCTGCGGCACCGGTTCGGTGTTGATGTCGTTGAACCGTTTGACGAGGTCCGGGTCGCGCAGCGCCTCCTGCAACGTCTTCGACAGTTTCTGGACGATGTCGTCGGGCGTTCCCTTAGGTGCATAGATGCCGTGCCAGGCGCCGACCTCAAATCCCTTCAGTCCAGCTTCGTCCGCCGTCGGCAGGTCCGGCATCGAGCCCAGCCGGGTCTTCGTCGTAATCGCGTAGCTCTTGATCAGTTTCGAGGCGATCGGCGCCGTGGTGTTGGTGGTCTGGTCGCAGGAGAGGTCGATCTGCTTGCCGATCAGATCGTTCATCACAGGCGCATTGCCCTTGTAAGGCACGGTCAGGACCTCCTTGCCGACCGCGGTCATGAACAGCATGCCGCAGAGGTGCGAGGCGGCGCCGAGGCCGGCATTGCCAAAGGTCATCTTGTCGCCGTTGGCCTTGATGTAGGTGATCAGCTCGGCCAGCGTGTTCGGCGGCAGGTCGGGTCGTCCGATGATCGTCATCGGCGCGTGGTCACGAGACCGATCGGCGCGAAGGCGGTTTTGGCGTCGTAGGGCAGCTTTCGGTACAGCGTGGCGGCCGTGGAGATGCCGATGTGGTGGATCAGCAGCGTGTAGCCGTCCGGCTCGGCGCGCGAGGCCCGGGTCGCCGCGATCGTGCCGCCGGCGCCGAGCGCGTTCTCGATGACGATGGGCTGGCCCAGCAGCTTGGACATCGACTGCGCGGTCACCCGCGCCACCGTATCGGTGGCGCCACCGGCGGCGAACGGCACCAGCAGCGTGATCGCCCGGTTCGGATAGTTTTGCGCGAGGCCTGTGGTGCTGACCATCGCGAACGCGAGCGCAATGGCGGCTGTCTTCCTGATGTGCATCGGCGTTTCCCTGAATTTCTTGTTTTGATTGTTCGCGCGGCCGGTCCATCGTGACCGGCCGCAGCCGTCATACGTTGGAGCTGTGAATCGCCTCGACCACCGCCGCGGTGACGTCCTTTGTCGTCGCGGTGCCGCCGACATCGGGAGTCGTGATGCCCGCGCCCGTGACCTGCTCGACGGCGCGCATCAGTCGCGCCGAGGCCTCGGTCTCGCCGAGATGGTCGAGCATCTGCGATGCGGTCCAGAAACTCGCGACCGGGTTGGCGATGCCCTTGCCGGTGATGTCGAAGGCCGAGCCATGGATCGGCTCGAACATCGAGGGAAAGCGCCGTTGCGGATCGATATTCGCGGTCGGCGCGACGCCGAGGCTGCCGGCTAGCGCGCCGGCGAGGTCGGACAGGATATCGGCGTGCAGGTTGGTCGCCACGATGGTGTCGAGGCTCTGCGGCTTCAGCGTCATCCGCACCGTCATCGCGTCGACCAGCATCTTGTCCCAGGTGACATCGGGAAATTCCTTCGAGACCTCTTCGGCGATCTCGTCCCACATCACCATGCCATGCCGCTGGGCGTTAGACTTGGTCACGACGCACAAGAGCTTGCGCGGACGCGACTGCGCCAGCTTAAAGGCGTAGCGCATGATGCGCTGGACCCCGACGCGGGTGAAAATCGCGACCTCCGTGCCGACTTCCTCAGGCAGGCCCCGATGCACCCGGCCGCCGCAGCCGGCATATTCGCCTTCGGAGTTTTCTCGCACGATCACCCAGTCGAGATCGCCGGGGCCGGCATGGCGCAGCGGCGAGGTGATGCCGGGCAGGATTCGCGTCGGCCGCACGTTGGCATATTGGTCAAAGCCCTGGCAGATCGGCAGCCGCAGCCCCCACAGCGTGATATGGTCGGGAACGTCGGGCGCGCCGACCGCGCCAAAGTAGATTGCATCGAATTTCTTCAGCGTGGCGAGGCCGTCGGCCGGCATCATGACGCCGTGCTTGCGGTAATAGTCGGAGCCCCAGTCGAAGGTTGTGACGTTGAGTTTGACGTCGCCGAGCCGCCTCTGCAGCGCCTCGAGCGCCTGCACGCCGGCGGCGATGACTTCCGGGCCGATACCGTCGGCAGGAATGGCGGCGATGGAATATTCACGCATTGTTTCTTCCCTTGATTTCCGCGCCTTTGACGGCCTGGGCGCAGCTTGCGACCGCTGCAGGCGAGTGGCAATCGCCTCGCATTTATACAAAAAATTGATATAATCCGATCCGGAGGATCGATGGACCTGCATCATCTGCGCTGCTTCGTGGCGGCCGCCGAGGAACTGCATTTCGGCCGGGCGGCGCAGCGGCTCGACATGCTGCCGTCGGCGCTCGGCCGTTTCATCCGCCTGCTCGAAGACGATCTCGGCACGCGGCTGATGACGCGCACGACGCGCAGCGTCGCGCTGACCGACGATGGCGCCATGCTGCTGAAGGAGGCGAGGGCATTGCTGGCGCAGGCCGATGCGCTGGCCGGCCGGTTCCGCACCAAGGGCCGCAAGCGCGCCGCGGTCATTCGCATCGGCGCCATCGACAGCGCCGCCGCCGGGCTGTTGCCGCGGCTGCTGCACGATTTCCGCAAGCGCCGGCCCGATGTCACGGTGCAGTTAGCCGAAGACAAATCGGTGCGTCTGTTGCCGCGGCTGTTGTCCGGCCGGCTTGATCTCGCCTTCGTGCGCCCGCCGGAGCGCGCAGACAAGCGGCTGGAGTTTCTGTTCCTGCTGCATGAGACCGCCGTCGTCGCTGTGGCCGAGCGTCATCCGCTGGCATCGCGAAAACGCATCACCATCGCCGACCTCGACAACGCGCCGCTGATCGTGCCCGAACGCCGCTCGCGGCCGCACAGCCACGACCTCACCATGAAACTGTTCGCCGAGGCCGGCCGCGAGGCGCGCGTGGCGCAGATCGCCGAAGAGAAGCAGACCATCGTCAACCTGGTCTCGGCCGGGCTCGGCGTCGCCATCGTCCCGCGCTGGACCTCGCGCATGGCCACGCGAGGTGTCCGCTTCATCCGCCTGGCGGCTACAGACATGAACAAGCTGCCACTGGCCGCCGCCTTCGTCAGCGGCACCCGCGATCCCGTGCGCGATGACGTGCTCGACATGCTGAAAGCCGACCTGCCACGCTACGCACGGGAGGCGTAGGTCTTCTTTCACCCGCGCCTCGAGGGGGCGGGTCGGCTTGCGTTCGCGAAGCGAATGCGAGACGGGGTGGGGTGACAGTCTATCAACTCGGGCGCTGTTGGACGCGGAGAGACCCTCACCCCCCCCCGTCACGCATCTTGCGATGCGTGACGACCCCCCCCCCTCGAGGGGCGGGTGAAGAAAAGTCAGATCGAAAAGCTGGTCCCACATCCACACGACGCCGTCGCATTCGGATTGACCACGCGGAACGAGGCGCCGATCAGATCGTCGACGAAATCGACTTCGGAGCCGGCGAGGAACGGCACCGAGGCCGGGTCGACCAGCACCACCGCGCCTTCGCGCGCGATCACGAGGTCATCCTCGGCCTTGTCATGGTCGACATCGAATTTGTACTGGAAGCCGGAGCAGCCGCCGCCCTCGACGGAGATGCGCAGCATGGCGCCGTCGCCTTCGGTCTTGAGGATTTCGCCGATGCGGCGGGCGGCCCGCTCGCTGACGGTGATGGCAGTGGTCATGGCATCTCTCCGGCCCGTCATGTCCAATTCATTTGGTTCGGGGCGTCAGACATAGTTAAGTGCGTAATCTCGCGGAATCAAATGGATAAGGACTAAAAAATCGTGTCGGTCGGAATGGCTGCCCCCCGTGCGCCCTATGGCTGCGACCCCGATTCAAGCCGTGGCCGGCTGGTTGCGGAGCCGCCGAGCCGGACCCGCAGTCCGTTCCGGCGCGATTGCGACCGGGTGATCCATTCCACGGCTTTCCGCCGGCTTAAGCACAAGACGCAGGTATTCGTGTTTCACGAGGGCGACCATTACCGCACCCGCCTGACCCATTCGCTGGAAGTGGCGCAGATCGCCCGGGCGCTGGCCCGCCAGCTCGGCCTCGATGAGGACCTCACCGAGACACTGGCGCTGGCGCATGATTTGGGCCATCCGCCGTTCGGCCATGCCGGCGAGCGGGCGCTCGACAAATGCCTGGCCGAGCATGGCGGCTTCGACCACAACGCACAGGCGCTGCGGGTGGTGACCTCGCTGGAGCACCGCTATCCCGAGTTCGACGGGCTGAACCTGACCTGGGAATCGTTGGAAGGCATCGTCAAGCACAATGGCCCGCTGACCGGGCGCGACGGAGCCCCACTGGGGACCTGCCGCGAGCGCGGCATTC
>CADEDX010000398.1 GCA_902826195.1 uncultured Bradyrhizobium sp.
CTTTATAGGTATCCCGCAAGATGTTCTTCTGCACCTTGCCCATGGCGTTGCGCGGCAATTCCTCGACCACGAACACGCGCTTCGGCATCTTGAATTTCGCGAGCCGGCCGTCGAGCGCGCCGAGCACGCCCGATTCGGTGACTTGCGCGCCCTTGTTGCAGACCACCACGGCCGTGACACCCTCGCCGAAATCGGCATGCGGTACGCCGATCACGGCGGACTCGATCACGCCCGGCATGGCGTCGATCTCGCTCTCGATTTCCTTGGGGTAGACGTTGAAGCCGCCGGAGATCACCAGATCCTTGCCGCGACCGAGGATGTGGACATAGCCCTTGTGGTCGATCTTGCCGAGATCGCCGGTGATGAAGAAGCCGTCATCGCGGAATTCGGATTTCGTCTTCTCCGGCATCCGCCAGTAGCCCTTGAATACGTTCGGGCCCTTGACCTCGATCATGCCGATCGTATCGCGCGCGATCTCCTTGCCGGTTTCGGGATCGGTGACGCGGACGGAAACGCCGGGCAGGGGATGGCCGACGGCGCCGGGCACGCGCTCGCCGTCATAGGGGTTGGACGTGTTCATGTTGGTCTCGGTCATGCCGTAGCGTTCCAGCACGGCGTGGCCGGTGCGCGCCGACCATTCGCGGTGGGTGTCGGCGAGCAGCGGCGCGGAGCCCGAGATGAACAGCCGCATGTGCTTCGTCGCATCCTTCGTCAGCGCCGGGCTCTGCAGCAGCCGGGTGTAGAAGGTAGGCACGCCCATCAGCACGGTGGCACGTGCCATCAGCTTGATGATCATTTCAGGATCGAATTTCGGCAGGAAGATCATCGAGGCGCGGGCGAACAGCGTCACGTTGCTCGCCACGAACAGGCCGTGGGTGTGATAGATCGGCAGCGCGTGGATCAGTACGTCCTTGTCCGTGAAGCGCCAGTAGTCGACCAGGCTGTAGGAGTTTGACGCGAGGTTATCGTGCGTCAGCATCGCGCCCTTGGAGCGGCCGGTGGTGCCTGAGGTGTAGAGGATCGCGGCCAGATCGTCGTTGCCGCGGGCGACGGTTGCGAAGGCCGCATCGGCCTTGGCGGCGGCATCCGTCAGCGATCCCTTGCCGTCGGCGCCGATCGTTTCGACCTTGGCCTTCACCTTGGCGGCAATCGCGCCGATCCCTTCCACCTTCGACGGGTCACAGACGATCAGCGACGGCTCGGCGTCGCCGATAAAATAGTCGAGTTCGTTGAGCGTGTAGGCGGTGTTGAGCGGCAGGTAGACCGCGCCCGCGCGCACCGTGGCGAGATAGAGCACCAGCGCCGGTACCGATTTTTCGGTCTGCGCCGCGACGCGGTCGCCGGGCTTGACGCCGCGCGCCACCAGCACGTTTGCCATCTGGCCGGCGCGGGCGATCAGGTCGGCATAGCTGATGCGTGTGCCGTCGAGCATTTCGATCGCGAGCTGGTCCGGATAGTCGAGGCCGTCGAACAGGCGGGAAAACAGGTTGGCGTTGGCGGACGTGTTCATGCAACATTCCCTGAAGGGCGCGGCTAGCGTCCCTCAGGGAGGGGCGCTGGCCCGGCGGAATTTCGCCGGCTGGATTAGCAAGAACGCCCTTCATAAAGCAACGGAGACAGTTTGCATGTCAAATAACGGGAAACGCGTGGCCTGGGTGACCGGCGGTGGCAGTGGGATCGGCGAATCCGGGGCGGAATTTCTCGCCGCCGACGGCTGGACCGTGGTGGTTTCGGGCCGCCGCAAGGAAGAGCTCGAACGCGTGGTCGCCAACATCACCAAAAAGGGCGGCAAGGCCGAGGCGGTCCAGCTCGATGTCAGCAACAAGGCCGACGTCAACAAGGCCGCCGACCAGATCCTGGGCAAACACGGCCGGATCGACCTGCTGGTCAACAGCGCCGGCATCAACGTGCCGAAGCGAAGCTGGGCCGACATGGAACTGGAAGGCTGGGACAAGCTGGTCGAGGTCAATCTCAACGGCGTGCTATATTGCATGCGCGCGGTGCTGCCGGCGATGCGGAAACAAAAGGACGGCTGCATCATCAACGTCGCGTCCTGGGCCGGCCGCCACGTCTCGAAAATGCCGGGCCCGGCCTACACCACCACAAAACATGCGGTGCTGGCGCTGACCCATTCCTTCAACATGGACGAATGCGTCAACGGCCTGCGCGCCTGCTGCCTGTCGCCCGGCGAGGTCGCCACCCCGATCCTGAAGCTGCGCCCGGTGGTGCCGTCAGAGGAGGAGCAGGCGAAAATGCTGCAGCCGGAAGATTGCGGCCGCACCATCGCCTTCGTCGCCAGCATGCCCGCGCGGGTGTGCATGAACGAGATCCTGATCAGCCCGACGCACAACCGGGGATTTATTCAAACGCCGGCGAACAGGGATTGACGTAGACGTAGGGCGGATTAACGAAGCGTAATCCGCCTTGTGTCCAGGGGCTGTGTGCGAGGCGGCGCCTGTGGCTAATCCGCCCTACGCATCAAATTCACTCCGCCGCCTCCGCCTCCAGCGGACGCATCGGCGTGCGGTGCCAGCCTTCCTCGTGCTTGCGCCAGTAGGTGTCCTTGAGCCGCGTCGAGATCGGCCCTGGCCGGTCGTTGCCGAGGATGCGCGCGCCGATGCGTGACGCCGGCATGACGCCGCCGGCCGTCGTCGCCAGAAACACCTCGTCGGCGTCGTCGAGCGCCGATCGGGGAATTGGTTCGACGGTCGCCTCGATGCCGAGCTCGGCGCAGAGCTCCAGCACCGATCGGCGCGTGATGCCGTGCAGGCTGCCGCGATCCGGCGTCGTTATCCTCCCGTCCTTGACGACGAAGATGTTGAAGCCCGGTCCCTCGGTCAAAAATCCCTGCGCGTCGCACAGCACGGCCGTATCGAAATCATGGTCGTGCGCTTCCATCAGACCGGAAGTCAGGTCGTTCCACTGGTAGTTCTTGACGGTGGGATCGACCGAGGCGTCGGGCACGCGCGGCGTCGAGGCGATGAAGACATGGGCGCCGCGGGTCTGCACGTCCTTGGAGATCACGTCGATCCAGGGCAGCGCATAGGCGATCAGATGGTTTTCGCAATCGGCCGGCCGGCGTGACCCCGCCACGCGCGGCCGTCCGCGCGACGCCACCATCGCGACATAGGCGTCGGCAAGCCCGGTCAGCGCCACGCAGCGGTGCAGGATCGCTTCGATTGCGGCGCGGTCTTCCGGCGGCCGGATCCGACGCTTCTCCATCGAGCGCTCGAAACGATCGAGATGATCGGCAAGCCGGAAGAAACCGCCCTTGAACACATGGACCACGTCGTAGACGACATCGGACCGCGTAAATCCCCAGTCGGTGACGGGCAGCGTCGCCTCGGCGATCGGGACGAAGCGTCCCCTGACATAGCCGGCGCCGTCGGCGTAGATCGGGTTGTTCATGCGTCATCTCCCAGCGATCACGAAAGAACCTAGCATCGGCGCAAGTCGGATGTCAGCCAAGGCGTCACGGCGCCACACGCTCCGCGCGCCCGAAAGTTTCAGCCATCACGATAAATTATGGCCCGAAACCGGCCGAAAAACCTCCCGTAGCTCGGCCAACGACGACGAAATCATCCCGGTCTAGCGACCTGGCGTCGTTGTTCTCGCTACCGGCGGAAGCCCCGCCGGCCATCGCAATCCTCGGGAGAAAGATTCCATGTCCAAACGTATTGCACTGCTGTCGGCCGCCGTGTTCACCGCACTGGCTTTCACCGCAACCATCGGCGCGCCCGCCCATGCCGAAGAGAAGACCGTGATGGTCGGCGGCGCCGCGATGTTCCCCTCCAAGAACATCATCCAGAACGCCGTCAACTCGAAGGACCACACCACGCTGGTCGCCGCCGTGAAGGCCGCTGGTCTGGTCGAGACGCTGGAAGGCAAGGGCCCGTTCACGGTGTTCGCGCCGACCAACACCGCCTTCGGCAAGCTGCCGGCCGGCACCGTCGACACGCTGGTGAAGCCAGAGAACAAGGCAACCCTGACCAAGATCCTCACCTACCACGTCGTGCCCGGCAAGCTCGCCGCCGCCGACCTCAAGGACGGCATGAAGCTGAAGACCGCGGAAGGCGAACAGCTCTCGGTCAAGCTCCAGGACGGCAAGGTCTGGATCGTCGACGCCAAGGGTGGCACTTCGATGGTCACGATCTCCAACGTCAATCAGTCCAACGGCGTGATCCATGTGGTCGACACCGTGCTGATGCCGGCGTCCTGAGCTCCCGCGCGCTCCTGGCTGGTCCCAACAGGGGCGTGTGGATTGGCGAGCCGGGGCAACC
Organism: uncultured Bradyrhizobium sp.; assembly: GCA_902826195.1. Classification (GTDB taxonomy): domain Bacteria; phylum Pseudomonadota; class Alphaproteobacteria; order Rhizobiales; family Xanthobacteraceae; genus Bradyrhizobium. Next base: position 4,281 of record CADEDX010000398.1, read on the forward strand.
CGGCTCGCTTTTTCGTGAAGGACGATACGTCGCAGGTATCGGTTTGATAGTGTCTTGGTGGTAACGGAGAGCCGGTTCCCGGCGTATAATCGACAACGAATTTCAAGCAGAGGGTGAGCCCATGTCGGCGGTCACAGTCAGCGACGAGCAAGCGACCTCAACCAAGGCCAGGGTGATCCAGCCGGCCTGGGTGCGGGCGCTGCATTGGACCAACGCCTTTGCGATGGTCTTGATGATCATGTCGGGATGGCAGATCTACAACGCCTCGCCGCTGTTCGGTTTCACCTTTTCCAAGAGCATCACGCTGGGCGGCTGGCTCGGCGGCGCGCTGCTTTGGCATTTTGCCGCGATGTGGCTGTTGATGGTCAACGGCCTGATCTATCTCGCCGTGGGGCTCGCCACCGGCCGCTTCCGCAAAAAACTGCTGCCGATCTCGCCGGGTGGTGTGATTTCAGATACCAAGGCCGCGCTGACCGGCAATCTCTCGCACGCCGATCTCAGCAAGTACAACCAGGTGCAGAAGCTGCTCTACGCCGGCGTCATCATCCTCGGCATCCTCATCGTGCTGTCGGGTCTGGCGATCTGGAAGCCGGTGCAGCTGCAATACCTGACCGCATTGTTCGGCGGCTACGATGCCGCCCGCTACGTCCACTTCTTCTGCATGGCCGGCATCGTCGCCTTCATGGTGGTCCATGTCGCGCTCGCTCTTCTGGTTCCGAAGAGCCTGCGCGCCATGATCATCGGCCGCTAACATAAACGGAGCACTGTCATGGGCCGCATGCGCAATCTCCTGATCCCCGGCGTCGACAAGACGCTGCTTGTCCGAGACGCCGTCAAGACCATGCCGGACCTGACGCGCCGGCGGTTCATCGCCGGCGGCGCCAGCCTCGGCGCGCTGACGCTGCTGACCGGCTGCGATGTCACCGATCCATTTTCGGCCGAGGAGATGCTGAAACGCGTCTCCAAGTTCAATGACGGCGTTCAGTCGCTGATCTTCAATCCCAACGCCATGGCGCCGACTTTTCCAGAGAGCGCCATCACAAAACCGTTCCCGTTCAACGCCTATTACGACCTCGATGATGCGCCGACCGTCGACGGCAAGACCTGGAAGCTCGAAGTGCGCGGCCTGGTCGAGAACAAGAAGCCGTGGACACTCGAGGAGCTTTACGCGCTGCCGCAGGTCAAGCAGGTCACGCGCCACATCTGCGTCGAAGGCTGGAGCGCGATCGGCAGCTGGACCGGCACGCCCTTGCGCGATTTCCTGAAGATCATCGGCGCCGACACCCGCGCCAAATATGTCTGGTTCCAGTGCGCCGACAAGGACGGCTATAATTCACCGCTTGACATGCAGACCGCGCTGCACGCGCAGACCCAGATGACCTTCAATTTCGCCGACGAGATCCTGCCGCGCGCCTACGGCTTTCCGATGAAGATCCGCGTGCCGACAAAACTCGGCTTCAAGAATCCGAAATACGTGATGTCGATGGAAGTCACCAACGATTACAAGGGCGGCTTCTGGGAAGACCAGGGGTATAATTCGTTCAGCGGGAGTTGAACGGTCTACGGCGCGACCGGCCAGACAAAACCCTCGCCCCACTCGATCAACTGGTCCGTAATCTTCAAATCGCCGCTGACGCGTTCGAACCGGTAGATCGTCTTGCGGACCATTTTTCCGATCGAGATGTCGAGCGCGCCGCCGAGCAGGTGCGGCGCCGTGAAGCAGGCTTTCACTGTGACGGGATCGTGTTCGGAGGGCCATCCGAACGAGCAGGGCTTCCAGCTGTCATCGTCGCGCGACCAATACCGCTCGTAGATTTCGAGTTTCTTCGCCAGCAATTCGTCCATGGCCTGCGTGCTCTCCTCGCCCCGCCCGTGGTAGGTGCGGTCGATGGCGAACATCTCGCCTTCGTAGGACCGGGCCAAAACGGCGGCGGACGCCAGCGTCTCGTCGCTGGCCCTATCTGTGAAGAACGCGCCTGCGTCGACCTTGGTCCCGTCGGGCAGCAGGTGGCTATCAATCCGGAACGTCACGAAAACCGAGGTCGACCCGTTGGTGATGCAGCGATAGAGGCCGTCCGCGCCGGAAATCTGGCTGACCAGCGCGAGCAGCGCCGTCAACTGTCCGAAATCCACGGTCTGCATCGGTGTCGTCAGCGCAACCTCGCCCATCCGGCGGCCTTCCGCCTGCGCGCGTTGGATGTGAACCCCGGCGTCTTCGCCGATTTCGTAAATGGTCAGGATGTTGGGATGGTT
>CADEDX010000399.1 GCA_902826195.1 uncultured Bradyrhizobium sp.
AATGTCCCGGCGGTCGACTTCAGCGCGTGGGCCTGAAGGCGAATCCTGCTTCGATCATCCGCAATGTTCATGGTACTGAACGCATCGAGCCGTTTGCGGGTATCCTCGACAAAGACACTGAACGTACGAATTGCCGTTTCAAGGCTGATCTCGGCGACAAGGGCGTCGAACGCGCTGCGGTCAAACAGTACTTCGGCCGTACCGCGATGCGGCGCATGTTCATTGTCCTGCTCGGTCACGCCGCCTTTGCCGGACTCCGATTCCCGCTCCGAAAGCCCGCGCAGCACCGCCTGAACCAGGAATTTCTTTCGGACGGGCTTGGCGAGGAAGTCGTTCATGCCGGCGGCCTTGCAGGCCTCGCGATCGTCGGCAAACGCATTGGCGGTAAAGGCGACGATCGGAATCTGCTCGTATTTCCCGCCCGCTGCTCGAATTTTCCGGGTTGCCGTCAATCCATCCATTTCGGGCATTTGCATATCCATGAAAACGAGATCGAAATCGTTCTCGAAGACCGCCGAAACCGCCTCGAGTCCATCGCAGGCCTGTCTGATGTCGATGTCGAATTCGCCGAGCATTTTGGCTGCAACCAGCCGGTTCGTCTGGTTGTCGTCGACGATGAGAATCCGCAACGGAACCCCCGCCAGCTCGATCCGCTTTTTCAACAGCAGGATCGAGGGATCGTCCTCGCGTCTTGTGACGGATGGCAGCTCTGCCTTGGGCAAGGACAGTTCGAAGAAGAAGCGCGACCCATGGCCGACCTTCGACTCGACGTGGATATCTCCGCCCATCTGGCGGACGAGGCGTCGGCAGATCGCAAGCCCGAGACCGGATCCGCCGTACCGGCGGCTCACCGAACTGTCCACCTGGACGAAATCGTTGAACAGCGCGCCCAGGCGATCGGCGGGAATGCCGATTCCCGAATCCGTCACCGACCAGCGGAGCCTTGCGGAGTCCTGCTCGATCTCAAGACGCTCCACGGTGATCCTGATTTCTCCTGCTTCAGTGAATTTGATCGCGTTGGAGGCGAGGTTGAGCAAGACCTGCCGTATCCGTCCGCCGTCGCCGAGCAGGCCGGTTGGCAGGTTCGGGTCGAGTTCAACCCGCAATTCGAGTCCTTTGGCGGCTGCACTTGCGCCGACCACGCTCAGCGCGCTTTCCAGTACGCCGGCGGGCGAGAAGGGGGCGGATTCGAGCGTCAGGTTGCCGACTTCGAGTTTGGAGAAGTCCAGAATGTCGTTCAATATTTCCAGCAAGCTGTCGCCGGCGACGTGAATGGCATGCACCGATTCGCGCTGGTCGCGGCTGAGATTCGTCTCCAGCAGGGTGCTGGTCAGGCCCAGAACCGCGTTCATCGGCGTGCGTATTTCGTGGCTCATCACCGCCAGGAAGTTCGATTTGGCGCGGTTGGCCGCCTCCGCGGTGCGCTCCTGCTCACGCAGCAGTTCGGTCTCTGCCAGCGCCTTGGCGTGCTCCGCCTCGGCCTTTTCTGATTGCAGGCGCCGCAGCACCTCCTGCTCCCGCCATTTGCGAATGATGACGAAGGCCGCCAGCGTCAGCGCCAGGATCATCGCCGCGGTGAAGCCGAGCAGCAGCTTGACCGTGCCCCGCCAGCCTTGCAGCACGCTATCCTCGGTTTGAGTCGTCATGATCGAGAGCGGGACACCCGAGAGCTTCCGGACGGCCTTGATCCGCATCACGTGATCGACAGGCGACATCCCGCGGACGGTGCCGCCGGATCGGAGCAGGGCGAGGGTGTCGGCGCTGGCGACCAGCTTGCCGATTTCTGCGGTTTTGGGATAGCGCGCGAGCAGGGTGCCGTCGTCGCGCAGCAGCGCTTCGGCGCTGCCCTCGCCGAGCGAGATCGACTTGTAGAAATCCTCGAAATATTCGAGCGACATCGCCGCCAGGATCAGGCCGGCGAATTCGCCGGAACTGCCGTTGACGCGACGCGCGATGTAGATGTTCCAGGTTCCGGTGCCGCGGTTCTGGACCGGTTGGCTGATGAACATCGTACGCGAACCGTCGTCCCTGAGCGCCTTGAAATAGTCGCGGTCGGAAACGTTCACCGCCGGTATCGGCCAGTAGCGGGAGAAATTGATCAGCTTTCCGTCGGAATTGATCATGGTGATCGCTTCCAGTTGCGGCAGACCGGCAAGTTTTCCCTTGAGGAACTGGTGCGTATCTTCGCCGCTCATCGCGACGCCGTAACTGGCGCTGTCGAAAACACCACGCGATTCCAGATGGTCGTTGATGTTGGACAGGATCAGATCGATTGATTGAAACGAGCGTTCGGCCTGTCCGGCCAGCGTCAGGCTGTGACGCGACAGATCGCGCTCCGCGTCGCGAAGCGCGCTTTCGCGCAGATTGTTCGCAATCAGAAAGCTCATGGCGACCAGGGCCGCCGCGACCAGAACCGTCGCCACCAGGAGGACGCGGATGGGACGATCGGGCGGGCCGGGGGGAGTGGTCCCCACGGATTGAGCGCTCTCGGGTATCATATGCTTCACCTTGCGGGCGGCTTATGGCTGTGGCGTCCGCTGAAGTGATCTTTTGCGAGATAAACGGGCGTTAAATTTCCAAAGGAGTTGCCGTCACGGTAAAGGCCGGACGAATGGCGCGATCGTCCGTTGGAGAATATCGGTTAATGGCGTGTTAGGCCCGTCGGTGGCCGGTTACTGGCGGGGAGGCGCGCGAATGCGCGGCCCCCGTCACTCCGGCTTGATCCCCGCCGCCTTCATGACCGGCAGCAGCCGCGCCTGCTCGCTGGCCCGAAAGGCCGCGATTTCGGTGGGCGATGTCGGCCAGGTCGATGCGCCGAGGTCGCCGTACCGCGTCTTCACCTGGGGATCGGCGAGCGCTCTGGCGGTCAGCGCGTTGATTTTCGCCACCAGCTCGGGCGGCATGTTCGCCGGCCCAATCATGGCGGTCCATGACGTCATGGCATATCCAGGCAGCACCTCGGCCATCGCGGGCACGTCGGGAAGTTCGGGGATGCGCGTGCTGGATGTGACGGCGACGGGCTTGATAAGGCCGGATCGTACGCTGGGCAGCGAACCCGGCAAATTGTCGAACAGCATGTCGACGCGACCGCCGAGCAGATCGGTCAGCGCCGGGCCGGCTCCCCTGTAGGGGATGTGGACGACGTCCACGCCCGCCATGCTGTTCATCATCTCGCCCGAGAGATGCAATGTCGTGCCAAAGCCCGCCGATGCGTAGGTGTATTTGCGCGGCTCCTTCTTGAAGGCGGCGAGCAGCTCCTTCAGGTCCGAGGAGAACAGCTCCTTCTTGGCGACCAGGATGTTCGGCAGCTGCCACATGCCGGAGATGAAGGTGAAATCGCGCACCGGGTCGTAGGGAAGCTTGGCATAGCTTCCGATCGCGAGCACGTTGCTGGCAATGCCGCCAAGCCCGACCGTGTACCCGTCCGGCGGCGCCTTCGCGACCGCGTCCGCTCCCAATACGCCGCCGGCGCCTGCGCGGTTCTCGACCACGAACGACTGCCCTGAGAGTTCGCTCATCTTCTGGCAGAGGATGCGTGACAGTGAATCGGTCGCTCCGCCTGCCGGGAAGCCGTTGACGTAGCGCACCGGCCGTGCCGGCCAACCCTCCTGCGCGCTGACAACGCGTGGCGCCGCCATAGGCGCGGCGATCGATCCGCCGAGCAGGGTCAGCAAGGTGCGGCGGTTGACGGAAACAGGCAGCGGCATGACTTCCTCCATCATCAGATTTTGCTTGATTGGAAGGAGCGGGGCCGCGCTGTACTTTCGGCCCGACGATTCCGGGAACGAAAGCTCCGCTGATCCTGCACCGACAGGCCGGAGCATACAGGCCGGCGTGGTCGGCCCGTAGCGGAATCGGCGGACTGTTTGCCGCAATCCCGGCGCCCGAATACCGCCGGGCGAACTATTTGAGAGAATATTGTCCGTCGATCTCCACCGAACCGCGGCAATGGCGGCTGGACGAGCGTGCCGCTCGACCGAACTCGCCCGGTCAGGTTTTTGGCTCTAAAACGAGCTGATTGAATATAGCCGCTGCAGCTTTGTGGCAGCCGGTCGGCAGACTGAATGCGTAACGGAATGCCTCGAACTCTTCCAACTGGCAGACCTTAAGATCAGCGGCCGGCGTCGACTTGCTGGCGAGCGCGTCGGGCTTCGGCTGCTTGAGCTTGGGTTTCTGGGATTTTGCTTTCCGAACCACGGGAGGTGCCGGCCGAACGACCGGCGCGGCCGGCTCCTGCACCTGTAGCTCAACGACATCCAGTGCAGGCTTCACAATGTCGGACGTGACCACGGCCTGCGGGATCGGACGCAGCGCCTCAACGGCGTTGTACGCGGCCTTGGCCAATTCCGCGGCATCGGGCGCAGGAGCAACGTAAGCGACCGGCAACTGGTCTCCTTTCGTTAAAGTATCCTCAACGATTTTCACGCCGATGGTTCGATCGTGCCCTGAAGAAACAACGCTGGAAGCATTGGCGACGTCGAAATGACCGAAGGCGAACCTGAATGAACCAGCACCGGCCACAATGATCAAAAACGTAAAGCCGAGCCAAATAGTCCTGATCACATTGAGCCCCCACTCGCTGGATCGTTTGCGAGAATGAGAGTACCTCAGGAATCCCGTTTTCAATCCGCAGGAGCCGACAATCTCTTAACACAAGGTTAATCGCGGCCACCGGAGCGCTTATCGCGGGCGCGGCTTTCACGGAACGTCGCGATGGAATATGCAGAGGCATCAGCTGCGAAATCGGGAATCCCATGTCACGCGAACAGTACTGGTTCTCTCATCCCTTTCGGGTGCGCTATTCCGAAATCGATGGTCAGGGCGTCGTCTTCAATGCGCACTACCTGACCTACTTCGACACCACCATCACCGAATATTTCCGCGCGCTGGGCTATGACCAGTATGCCGACGCCAAGCAGACGGGCGAGGATTACCACGTCGTCAAATCGCTGATCGAGTACAAGGCCCCGGTGCGGTTCGATCAGGAGATCGACGTTTGCGCGCGTGTGGCGCGAATCGGCAATTCGAGCCTGGTGTTCGAACTCGCCATCTTCCTCAAAGGCGGCAACGACGCGCTGGTCACCGGGGAGATCGTCTGGGTCAACACCAACCAGCAAACCCATCGCCCCGTCCCGGTGCCGAGTGCGATCCGCGAGCGGATCGCGGCGCGCGAGAAGCATCTGGCCTGACGCGGTCGTGCAGCGCGGGCATGCACTCCGTTGCGCCGGTGAATTCGGTGCGAATGAGCGCTTACGATCAAATCCGGGATTGGTTTCAACCTCGAAGCGCGCCCAGATGCCGCATCGGATGCGGCGGCGCGTTCGACACCGCGATCGTGTCCTTTGCTGCAACCGAAAAATTCAAGAAGTACTGCAACGCAGTCACTTCTAGCGATTCTGTGGTGCGGGATTTTCATCACGGCGCTGTGATCAATCCGGCTGCATTCATGGAGCCGGTGCTGTGTGATGCCGGTGCAACAGCATTCTACCTCCGAATGTGTAGATCGTTCCTCCGGGACCGTTTTAGTACTTCAGAGGAACTAACATGAAGAGCTTTCTATTCGGCACGGCAGCGCTGACGACGCTGTGCTTGTCGCTTCCGGCGCTTGCCGCGGATCTTCCCGCCCGCGTGACCAAGGCGCCGCCGGTGCTGGTCTCACCGGCTTACGACTGGTCCGGTTTCTATGTTGGCGTGAGCGCTGGCTATACGTTCGAACAGGACGACGGGATCTCCACGACGGGGCAGGTCTTGGCGAACATCAACAACGTCGCTGGCGGTGCGCGCCCGGGTCAGGTTCGCCTCGACCGCGAGGGATTCATCGGCGGCGGCCAGGCCGGCTACAACTGGCTACTGACGCCGAACTGGGTCATGGGCCTGGAAACCGACATCTCCTACGTCGATATCCGCAAGGATACGAACGTCGTGACGATCCCGCTGAACGGCGTCGGCACGCTCAACAATAGCTTCCGCACGCGGATGGAATATTTCGGCACCGTGCGCGGCCGTATCGGCTACGCTTGGGATCGAACACTGGTCTATGCGACGGGCGGTCTGGCCTATGCGGATATCGAGAACAGCGCCACGTTTTTTGGTCCCGCCGGACAGGCTCAGTTTGCCGGCAACAACCGTCGCACCGAGGCCGGGTACACCGTCGGCGCCGGCATCGAACACGCATTCGGTTCGAACTGGAGCGTGAAAGCGGAATATTTGTACTACGACTTCCGCGACGAGACAGTGAATGTGGCCGTCATTCCCGGCAACGGCGGCGGCGGTACCGGCTACAACAGCCGGTTCGAGAACGATGGCCACATCGTGCGCGCCGGCCTGAACTACAAGTTCGGCGCAATGGGCGGGAGGTAGTTCGACCCCGCAAGATCGCCAACGAAAAGCCCGGCGTGACGCCGGGCTTTTTTAAGGCTCCTGCGGGTGCACACCTTCGGCAGCCTCAATCAAATCGCGCGGTTGCAGTCCTGCCGTCCGGCGCGGTGACCTGTATCGCGCCCTTGGGATTGGCCGGG
>CADEDX010000400.1 GCA_902826195.1 uncultured Bradyrhizobium sp.
ATTGCCGAGGCCGCCGCCCTTGAGGTCGACGACATTGACGAGGCCGACGAAATGCACCCCGCCGGCATCGAACGAATACCAGCCGGCGCCCTTGGTGCCGCGGCCATAACGCTCGTTGTAGAGTTTGACTTCCTCATCGATGAAGTCGTGCTCGCCCGGCACGTAATGCACCTCGAGCTTGGCCTGCGAGATGATGCGGTCGGCGTCGTCGAATTCGGATACCTTCGACAAATGGGTGATGTCGCCGGTGTGGATCATGAATGATGGCTTCTTCGGCATCGCCTTGACCTTGTTGACGGCCTCCTCGAGCGTGCCGAGCGCGTTGGGATTGGCCGGCTTGTCGAACCCGACATGGCTGTCGCTGATCTGCAGGAACGTCATCCCGGCCGGCTCGGCCGCCTCAGCGGAACCGACAATGCCGAGCGAACGCGGCACGCCGCCGGTAATGGTCCAGAGCACGCCGGTGCCTGCCCAGGTCATGCATTCCAGCACGCGGCGCCGGCTGACGCCGTCATCCTTGCGGTCGTGATCATTCATGGCAAATCTCCCTGCACCCGTGATTGGGCTTGCAGGGACGTGATCGGGGGAAGGCGGGGTTTATTCCCGCGACGTTGGGGAAGGGGGACTTTTGCCGGCTGCTGCGCGATGACGATTCCGTGATCCGAGCGCCCGCTGCGCGGACGCTTGCGCTGCGGTGAATAAGTCAGCGATATAACAGGGGCGGAGGCATGTGCCGTGCAGAAAGTCACCTATTGCGACGACGAAATGCTGGCCTATCGTTCGACGAAGCGGATTTTTCTACCGGGCGAAGGCACCGTTTTCGACGAAGCATATCGGCTCGCGCATCTTCCTCTGGTGAACGGCGGGCATCCCGGTGTCATCAGCGCAGTTGACGGCCGCGACTACCGAAACGGGACCTATGAGAAGACCCGCTACGCGCTCGTCATGCCGATTCCTGCGGAGGTCTTTCTTCGGTCGGATGAGGTCCAGGCGCTCGAGCTTGCCATGAAGTCGGCGAGCTTCGCGCCGAAGGTCGCGTTGGAGTTTTGCGAGCGTCGCCGGTCGCGTTTGCATGCGACGCTCGCAGGCGGCATTCAGGAAGCCGATATCGATCGCATTGTTTCACTGGTTCAAGATCTGCTGGGTCGGATCGGCCCGATATCGGTTTGTCTGAAGGGGCCGTTCCTAGGCACCAGAAACACCGGCCGTTTTCCAGTCTATCCGCAGAAGATCGGCGACGAAGATGCGCTTGCTCTGGTGCAAAAGTGCCTCGGTATTTCGCCGACGAAGCTCTACCTCGTCGGATATTATCATTTGTGCGAGGAGCTCGATCGGAAGGAAACGAGCGAACTCGCTGAGCTGATCGATCGGTGGCGGGAGCGGGTCCTCGTCGAGACGACGATTCCGTTCCTCGAGATCTATGCCGTCAACGACGACCTCGCGCTCTCAGCGCGGGTACGTGCGAAAATCCTGGGCGAGGCCGCGCCATAGGGCGCGTACGGCAAACCGGAACCGGAGAAATCTAACGGTCATCCGCCGCGAATATTCGCAGGGCATCGAGCAGGAGCGGTGGATCCTCCTGTCCGACGCAGTGACCGAGCCCGGCAAAGCTCCATTCGCTGACGTGCGGAATCAGCGCCACGGCCCGTGCAGCCATCTCTTTATATACCGGCCATGATTTTTCCGCAGTCGCAATGCGCACCGGGCATGTGATCTCGGACAGCCACGCGAAAGGATTGCCGCGCTGGTCGCCGATGTAGACCTGCTCCATCGCTTCGAAGATCGGCCGCAGCATCGCCGACTCCAGTCCCGGCGTGCAGCGCAGTCGAACCGGGCCCGTTTCATCCGCGGCGAAACCGTGCTGGATGTAGGCTCTGAGGGATGATGCGGTCCAGTCCGCAAAGGCCGGTGCAGCCCGGTAGCGCTGGAACACGGCTTCCGCGCTCTCGAACTCTGGCTGGCGTCGCAACACCTTCTGCACCGCGCCGGTTGCAAAGTCGCTCAATCCATCGGCGCGGGCTGCGCGCGGATCCATCACCGTCGGCTCCATCACGAACAGCCGCGAAAAGTGCCCGGGCTTTAGCTTTGCGGCGAGCAGCAGGTCGGTCGCGCCGGCGCTATGACCGATGCCGTAGACATTGCAAAGGCCGAGCGTCTCGATCGCGGTGCAGACGTCCTCGGCAAAATCCCGGAAGTGGTAGTGATCGGCAACGGGCTTGTGGCTGTCGCCATGGCCGCGGCGGTCGAGGGCATAGACGGTGTATTCGGCGGCGAGTTCGCGGGCGACGTCGTCCCAGACCTCGGCGACGAAGCCGGTGCCGTGCAAGAGAAGGGCCGGCGGCTTGCGCAAATCTTCCTCGCCCCACCGTGCGAGCGCAAGACGCTGGCCGTCCGGTCCGATCAAGAAGCGTTGCGGGTGCCTCAACCGCGCGCATCCTCGATGATCATCGTCGCACCTTTTTCGGCGATCATCGCCGTCGGCGTGTTGGTGTTGCCTGACGTGATCGTCGGCATCACCGACGCGTCGACGACGCGAAGGCTCTCGATACCGTAGAAGCGCAGCCGCTCGTCGACCACGGCCATTGGATCGCTCGCCGTTCCCATCTTCGCGGTGCCGACGGGATGGAAGATTGTGGTGCCGATATCACCGGCGGCCTTCGCCAGCGAAGCATCGTCGTCGCCGACGGCGGGGCCGGGCAGATACTCCTGCGGATGATAGCGCTCCAGCCGCTTCTGCTTCATCAGCCGCCGCGTGGTGCGGATGGCGTCGGCCGCCACCTGGCGGTCGTCATCGGTCGAGAGATAATTTGGTGCGATCGACGGCGATTCGTCGGGCTTTGCCGAACGGACCCGTACGGTGCCGCGCGAAGTCGGCTGCAGATTGCAGGCGCTGACCGTGATGGCGGGGAAGCGATGCAAGGGATCGCCGAACTTGTCGAGCGAAAGCGGCTGCACGTGGAACTGGATGTTGGCGCGTTCGCGGCGTGGATCGGAGCGGGTGAAGATGCCGAGCTGCGACGGCGCCATGGTCAGCGGCCCGCGGCGGCGGAAGGCATAGTCGAGCCCCATCAAGCCGCGCCGGATCAGATTGTAATACGTCTCGTTCAGGGTACGGACGCCTTCCACCCTGTAGATCGCGCGCTGCTGCAGATGGTCCTGCAGATTGCGGCCGACGCCCGGTTTGTCGAGCACGACATCGATGCCGAGCGGCGACAGCCAGTCGGCTGGCCCGATGCCGGTCCGGTGCAGCACCTGCGTCGAGCCGATCGATCCGGCGCACAGAACGACTTCGCCCTTCGTGCGGACCTCGATCGTCTCGCCGCCTTGCTGGAAGCGCACTCCAATGGCGCGGCCGTTCTCGACGATCAGCCGATCGACCAGCACATTCTTTTCCAGCCGCAGATTGCCGCGGTTCAACACCGGCTTAAGGAAGCCGCGGGCAGACGACCAGCGCCGCCCGCGCTTCTGGTTGACGTGGAAGTAGCTGATGCCTTCGTTGTCGCCGGTGTTGAAATCCGGAATGCGCTTGATGCCCATTTCCTCTGCGGCGTCACCGACGGCGTCGAGGATATCCCAGGAGAGCCGAGGCGCCTCGATGCGCCAGCCGCCGCCGGCGCCGTGATGTTCGCTCTCGCCGAGGAAGTGATCTTCCAGTCGCCGGAACAGCGGCAGCACGTCGTCATAGCCCCAGCCGGTGAGTCCGAGCTGGCGCCAGTGATCGTAATCGGCGGCCTGGCCCCGCATCGAGATCATGGCGTTGATGGCGGAACAGCCACCGATCACCTTGCCGCGGGGGTAGGCCAGTGACCGACCGTTGAGGCCGGGCTCCGCCTCGGTCCGAAACATCCAGTCGGAACGGGGATTGCCGATCGCGAAGAGGTAGCCGACCGGGATGTGGAACCAGATCCAGTTGTCGTTGCCGCCGGCTTCCAGCAGCAGCACGCGGTTTTTCGGATTGGCCGACAGCCGGTTGGCCATGATGCAACCAGCGGTACCCGCACCTACCACGATATAGTCGAAATCGCCCTCAAGCCGTTTCGGCATCTGTCGGTTTCCACCCCACCTAATTCCGGCTTTCAATACTTGGCTGGCCGGGACCCGTCTACGCCAAGACTTCAACACAAAGGCTTCGCCGGGCAGGCCCGCCCGAGCGCGTTGGGTGGACCGCCCTTTGCATGCTACACCGACAGAAGCGTTCAACCCGGAAGTCCTCCATGCCGATCGTTAACCGCGTCGCCGAGTTTCAGCCCGATATCCAGGCCTGGCGGCGGGATATCCATGAACATCCGGAACTGCTCTACGAGGTTCACCGCACTGCGGCATTGGTGGCGGACCGGTTGCGGGTTTTCGGCTGCGACGAGGTGATCCCCGGCATCGGCCGCACCGGCGTCGTCGGCGTCATCAAGGGCAACCGTCCCGTGGGCCACGGTGACGTCAAGGTCATTGGGCTGCGGGCGGATATGGACGCGCTGCCGATCGAGGAGGCGACCGATCTGCCTTACGCGTCTAAAACGAAAGGCCTGATGCACGCCTGCGGCCATGACGGCCATACCGCCATGCTGCTGGGGGCGGCGCGGTACCTCGCCGAGACCCGGAATTTTGCAGGCAGCGCGGTCGTGATCTTCCAGCCGGCCGAAGAGGGCGGCGCCGGCGCGGTCGCGATGATCAAGGACGGGCTGATGGACCGGTTTGGCATCGAGCAGGTCTACGGCATGCATAACGGCCCGGGCATTCCAGTCGGCTCGTTTGCGCTGCGGCCGGGTCCGATCATGGCCGGCGGCGATGCGGTCTTCATCAAGATCGAGGGGCTTGGCGGCCATGCCGCGCAGCCGCACAGGAGCATCGACTCTGTCCTGGTCGGCGCGCAGTTGATCACGTCGCTGCAATCGATCGTGTCGCGTAGCGTCGATCCTCTGGAATCGGCCGTGATCTCGATCTGCGAATTCCACGCTGGCAATGCCCGCAACGTGATCCCGCACACCGCTACGCTGGCCGGCACCGTCCGCACCTTGGAAGGCGAGGTGCGGAACATGGTGGAGCGAAGGGTCCATGAGGTCGTCGCCGGTGTGGCGCAGGCCACGGGCGCAAAGATCGATCTGACCTATAACCGCGGCTACCCGGTCACGGTCAATCATGCCGGGCAGACGGATACGGCGACGCGGGCCGCCCGCGACATCGCGGGCGAGGCGAATGTGCAGGAGATGGCGCCGCTGATGGCCGGCGAGGATTTCGCCTACATGCTGGAGCAGCGGCCGGGCGCGCTGATCTTTTGCGGCAATGGTGACAGCGCCGGATTGCATCACCCGGCCTACAATTTCAACGACGAGGCGCTGGTCTACGGCACTTCTTACTGGATCAAGCTGGTCGAGAACACGCTGGCCGCGTGAGGCCGATCACCGGCATTTCAAGACCGCACATCATGGATGTGGTCACCCTCGTCGTTGTGGTCGCGGTTGCTGCCTCGATGTTTCTTGCCGTTAAAGCTGCCGATATCCTAAGGTACGGCTTCAAGGTGTGGTCGTGGATCGCCGCGGTGATCGACCCGCTCGCGCTCCCGCCTTCCTGCTGCCGGACTTGCGCGCCGAAACCGTCAGCCACGCCTGGGATTGTGTCAAAGCCGTTTGAGCACCCTTGGACCCGGTCACCGGCCGGTCAAGCGCTGTCGGATGGCGGTCCTGCGGCAGAGGGTTGGGTGGACCGGCCCTTGCATGCTAAAGAGGCGCTAGCTTTTCCACCTTTGAGGTCAGAATTCCCATGCCCATCGTCAACCGTGTCGCCGATCTGCAACCCGATATTCAGGCCTGGCGCCGCGAAATCCATGAAAACCCCGAACTGCTCTATGAGGTCCATCGCACCGCGGCATTCGTCGCCGATCGCCTCCGGGAATTCGGTTGCGACGAGGTCGCCACTGGCCTCGGCAAGACCGGCGTCGTTGGCGTCATCAAGGGTAAACAGCCGGGCAAGGGCGAGATCAAGGTGATCGGGCTTCGCGCCGACATGGATGCGCTGCCGATCGAGGAAGCCACCAATCTGCCCCATGCCTCCAAGACACCGGGCCTGATGCACGCCTGCGGCCATGACGGCCACACCGCGATGCTTTTGGGTGCCGCGCGGTATCTCGCCGAGACCCGCAATTTCGCCGGCGACGCGGTCGTGATCTTCCAGCCGGCCGAGGAGGGCGGGGCGGGCGCCGACGCCATGATCAAGGACGGGCTGATGGACCGCTTCGGCATCGAGCAGGTCTACGGCATGCATAACGGCCCGGGCATTCCGGTCGGCTCCTTTGCCATCCGCTCCGGTCCCGTGATGGCCGCGACCGACTCGATCGACATCAAGATCGAAGGACTCGGCGGCCACGCCGCGCGCCCGAACAAGTGCATCGATTCCGTCCTGGTCGGTTCGCAGTTGATCACCGCCCTACAGTCGATCGTGTCGCGGACCCTTGATCCGCTGGACTCCGCCGTGATCTCGATCTGCGAATTCCACGCTGGCAATGCCCGCAACGTGATCCCGC
>CADEDX010000401.1 GCA_902826195.1 uncultured Bradyrhizobium sp.
TGCCGGATCGAGGATTGCTGGCGGCCGTTTGCGGCGGTCGCGACCAATCTGTCGACCCACAATCTCGAATTGATCCGTACCGGGCTGCTGTGGCAGGCGGTGCGCGCGTCGAGTGCGATCCCGGGCCTGTTGCCGCCGTTCTACACGCCGGAGGGCGCGATGCTGGTCGATGGCTGCCTGATCGACAACGTGCCGCTGACCTCGATGCACCAGCTCAAGAGCGGGCCCAATCTGGTCGTTCATTTCGGCGAGCCGGCCGCGGAGTTGTTCGACGTGGATTATGCGTCGCTGCCGGGACGGTTCGAACTGATCGCGGCGATGCTGACGCCGTTCCGCAAAAAGCTGCTGCCGGCGGCGCCGAGCGCGGTCAACGTGCTGTGGCGGAGCCTAGTGGCGCATCAGCGCTACGATACGCTGCCGGTCGGGCCGTTCGACACGGTGATGCGGCCGCCGCCGCCGGTCGGGGTCGACGTGACGGATTTCGACCGTCACACTGAAATATTCGAAGCATCCTACCGCTGGGCCAAGGATGCAATCGCGGCGCTGGAGGCGGGCGGCGGTTCGGCGCTAGAAGCGATCCTCGACACCGGCGCGCTGGAACGGCGTCAGGCCACGGCTGTTGCCGCCGCCAACCGCGTGACGGGCAATCGCCTTGCGCTGAACGGATAGCCCGGCATCGCCGAACGGGCTAGGCTCGGGGCGCCTGGAACACCAACGCGGCCGAAAGTCCGCGATCACAGGGAGAATAATCAATGAAGAATCTGCCTGCCGCCGGCACGCTCTTGGCCATGCTCGCCGTCATTCCCGCAAGCCGCGCCGAAGAGATCACGCGCTTCGCGCCGCTGAAGGCCGAAGAGCTGACGCCGCCGCAAAAGGCCTGGGCCGACGATATCGCGGTGCCGCCGCGGAACGCCAAGTTCGGCAACCCACCTTATCGCGCCTATATCCGAAGCCCCGACCTCGCGCGGCGTCTGTCGGCGCTCTCGGACTATCTGCGCTGGAACACGTCGCTGTCGCCGCGGCTCTCCGAACTGGCGATCCTGATCACGGCGCGGGAATGGACCGCGCAGTATGAGTGGTTTGCGCACTATCCGCTCGCGCTCAAGGGCGGGCTCGATCCCAAGGTGGCGGACGCGATCGCCGCCGGCAAGCGCCCCGACACCATGAAGGACGACGAGGCCGCGCTGTACGATCTGGCTACCGCGCTCTACCGCGACAGGAAGGTTTCCGATGCTGCCTACAAGGCGGCGCTCGAAAAATTCGGCGAACGCGGCATCATGGATATCATCGGCATCATCGGCTATTACGACCTGGTGTCGATGACGCTGATCACCATGCAGGCGGCGGCGCCGAACGACAGCGTGAAGCCGCTGCCGGTGCTGGGCAAGTAGGACAAGCTACGCCACGAGGCCTACGTGGGCTTGCAGTTCGTAGCCCGTATGAGCGGAGCGATATGCGGGACTGGTCCCCGGGGTCGCTTCGCTCGCCCGGGCTACAGTGCTAGAGATATGGTGGCACGGCGCACTGCGCCTTTGCCCATCCTACAGCGACGCAGCCAATCAGCGGCGATAGCCGCCGGCGCGTGAATAGCCCGGACGGTTCTTCGGTGCCGTCCGGCTCGCCAGGGAGGCGCGCGACTCGCTGACACGCGGGGGCGTCGCCAGCATCAGGTCTTCCAGGAAGATCGGCTTCGAGAAGTAGAAGCCCTGGGCGCATCGGATTTTGGTTGCGGCCTGCAGATAGGCCAGTTCCTCGAAGCTTTCGAGGCCTTCGGCGACCACCGTCATGCCAAGCGCTTCGCTCAACGACTCGATCGCACGCAGGATGCTCTGGCTGCGCGGACGCTTATGAATGTCGGTGATGAAGGAGCGGTCGATCTTGATCTCGTCGGCGGTAATGTCGGCCAGCGCCGACAGCGACGAATAGCCGATGCCGAAATCGTCGATCGAGACCCTGACGCCGAGCTTGCGGAAGATCGGTAGGATTTCGTCCTGAAAGTGCGTCTTGGTGACGAAGGCGTCTTCCGTGACTTCGATCATGAAGCGGGTCGGAAATCCGGTGGCTTCGAGCGCGTCGGCGAATGGTTGCATGAATTCGGGATTGCCGGCCTGTTTCGCCGCGACGTTGATGCTGATCGTGGTGTCCGGGCCAAAAGTCTCGTCGATCAGGTCGATCGACTTGACGATCTCCGCCAGCACCAGATGGGTCAGTTCGTCGATCAGGCCGAGTTCGGTGGCCAAGTTGATGAAGGTGCTCGGGGCCTGAATCACGCCCTCGTCGTCGCGCAAGCGCACCAGCGCCTCCACACCCTTCACCTCCTGGGTGCGGATGTCGACCTTGGGCTGGAAGGCGCAGCAGAAGCGCTTTTCCAGGATCGCCTGCCGCAGCGACTGCTCGATCTTCATCCGCGCCAGCGCCTCGCGCTCCATGCTGGCGTTGAAGAACGCCGCGGCGCCCTTGCTGGCGTTCTTGACGCGGTACATCGCGATGTCGGCGTTCTGGCGCAGCACTTCGTAGCTGCGGCCATGCTCGGGATACAGGCTGACGCCGATCGAGGTCGAGGCGAATATCTCGGACCCGTCGATGAAAAACGGCGCCTTGAGCCGCTGCAGGATAAAGTCGATATATTCCTCGACCTCGGCGTCGTACCGGATCGGGTTAAGCAGCAGCACGAACTCGTCGCCGCTGATCCGCGACAGGATGTCGGAATCGCGCAGGTCGAGGCCGAGCCGCTTGGACATCTCCACCAGCAGCTTGTCGCCGACCGCGTGCCCGTAATAGTCGTTGATGTGCTTGAAATTGTCGATGTCGAGAAACGCCAGCGCGAAGCGGCCCTGGCCGTTGTCGTACTTCAAGAGGCTGTTGACGCGATGCTCGATTACGCGGCGCGTCGGCAGGCCGGTCAGTTCGTCGTAATAGGCGGATCGGAACAGGTGATCTTCAAACGCCTTCTGCTCGGTGATCTCGGTCGAACTCGAGATCAAAAGATTGCGCCCGGCGACCTGCACGGGCCGGTGCGAGGTGAGAAACACCTGCTTGGCCGCGCCGCGGGTGACGGCTTCTTCCAGCACGGCCGGCCGGCCGCTGCGCAGCAGTTCGAGGTAGGCAGCGCGACGATCGGCAGGCTGGGAGCCTGACGGCGCGGACGCCGCGGCGTCCAGCAGCGACGTTGCGGCATCGTTCATCAGCACGAACTCGCCGTTCTCGTCCTGAACCGTCACGCCGGCCGGAAGCAGCCTGAAGACATCCCGCAGGATGCTCAATTCGGATTCGAGGATGCTCTCATCGCGGGCCTGAGCCGTGGCCGCCTGAAAGTCGTGCTGATGGGACCTATGCATGCCAACGACCTTGGCAACGTCCATTGTAGTATTGGTTAAGTGGAACTGCGAAAAACCGGGACAACCGTAGAAGTCGCGGCTTTTCAGCTGGTTTGAGCGTGATCGTCATTAACAGAACGTCAATGCCGATGGACAAGGTGGTCCGCGAAGTGAAAAATGCTTCACATTTTTTACCGGCATACCAAATCGGGCGCAGCCGCTCGATGAAAGGAGCCCGCTAGCTTGCGGGAATCCGGCATTGCATCGTGCAATGTACGCCGGTCTTGAGATAACGGATGTCGGTCCCGCCGTCGAACCCACGAAGCGCCGATTGCAACAGTTTGGTGCCGAAGCCCGCGGGGCCGACGTTTTCGACCGCCGGGCCTTCGGTTTCATCCCAGGTGACGTTGAGCCTGTTTTCCGACACCGTCCACGACACCTGCAGCAGCCCGCGCCCCGACGAGAACGCGCCGTACTTGCCGGCGTTGGTGGCGAGTTCGTGAAAGATCAGCGCGAGGCTGACCGCGAGCTTGGCCGGCAGGAACAGCGGATCGCCGTTCAGATTGAATCGGACATGTCCGTAGGGCCCGAGTTCGGAATGCAGCATATCCTTGATGTCGCATCCGTTGCCGTCCAGCCGCGCGATCAGGTCGTCGGTCGCCGACAGCGCGCGGAGCCGGCGATCGATGCTGCCCCAGATCTGCGGCTGGTCCTGCAGGATCTGGTGCAGCACGGCGTGGATCGTCGAGGTCTTGTTCTTGAGCCGGTGCTGCAATTCCGCGATCAGCAGCTTGCGGTATTCCTCCTCCTCGATCAGGCGCCTCGAATTTTCACGCTGTTGCGCGACGATCGTTCGGTAATTCTCGACGCCCCAAATCGCGAAACCGCATACCGTCCAGAATATCGCGAGCAGAGCGAGCCGCGCGGTGTCGACGGTGGCGTTGCTGAAATTGATGGTGACGCCGAGCAGGCCTCCAGCGATCGCGGTCGCGATCCCGATCCGGGCGCCGCCGACGGCGGCGGCAAAGAACACCGCCGGGAAGTAAGGCGTGAAAAATACGTCGGGACGGATCTGGGCGACCGCCCAGCGGGCGATCGTCGACAGCACCAGACAGCCGGCCGCGAAGCCCGCGCTGAAAGGCAGCGAGGGCTGGGCAATGCCTTGCCAGCCGCGGCGGAACTCGTCGATCAATTTCGTCATCGGAGTTGTCACTTCACGTGATCAGCGAATCCAAAATATGACCAAGCATATTGAAAACGGGGGATTTCGGGGTTCTTGATGGCAGCAAAGCGACGCCAGATGGGCCATCACGGTGGAACCGGCGCGCTTGCCTTATTGACCGTGCGGCCGGAATATCAGTGGAACCGATGACGGTGCTAGCTGGAAGGGGAGAGACTAAGATGTCCGCAACGTTTCGCCTGTCGCCGATGCTGGAAGGCCGTCTGTTCTATCTCGCCATCGTTGCCGGCCTCGCCTGCGCTTTGGTGATGGGCAAGGCGCTGCCGGCGACGATGGACGCCCGCCCTGCCATCATCGAGCCGCTCTGCGCCAACAGCATTACCGGCTCGCAGGATGTCGTCGAACCGATCTCTTCGCACGCGCTGCCGAACGTCGCGGGCAAACGCGTCACCATCGTGCGCGTGTTCTACGGACCCGGGGGTTTCACGCCGGCGCACCAGCATGCAGGTTCCGTCACTGCCTATATCACCAAGGGTGAAATCCGTTCGCAGTTGGCCGGTGGACCGGTCGAGACGTTCGGCGTCGGGCAATCCTTCTTCGAGCCGCCCGGTGCGACGCATCTCGTCTCCGCCAATGCCAGCATGACCGAGCCGGCCGAATTGATCGCGGTGTTCGTGGCGGACGAAGGCGCGCAACTCACGACGCTGGTGAAGTGAGTCGGGCGTCGCAGGGTGGGCTGAGCGAAGGATTGTCGGGTGGGCAAAGCGAAGCGTGCCCGCCATTTGCGGCAACGATCCTTGATGGATGGTGGGTACGGCGCGATGCGCCTTTGCCCACCTACGCGCACAGAAACTAGATCGCCTTCGACACCACCCGAAGCCCATCCCGCGGTTTCGGGATCGGCCAGATCTGCCAGTCCGGCTTGTAGCCGGGCTCCAGCGAGACTTCGAGGTTCTGCAGAAAGTGTCGCGCGAAGCATTTCGCCTGCATGTAGGCAAAATGCAGGCCGAGGCACATATGCGCGCCGCCGCCATAGGGGACCCAGGCGAAGCGGTGGCGGTGGCGTTGGGCCTCGTCGGTGAAGCGCAGCGGATCGAACTTTTCCGGCTCGGGCCAGATTTCGGGCATGTGATGGGTGAACAGCGGATTGATGCCGACCATGCTGCCGGCCGGGATCGCGTAGCCCTTGAAGGCGAAGTCCTTGATGGAGCGGCGCGGCATCGAGGGCACCGGCGGCTTCAGCCGCAGCGCTTCCTTGAAGGCCATCTCGGTGAGCTTCATAGCTTCGAGATGATCGAAGTTCATCGGTGCGTCGGCGGCGAGACCGAGCGAGGCGACTTCGTCGCGCAGCTTTTGCTGCCATTCCGGATGCGCGGCCAGTTCGCCGACGAACGACGTCAGCGACGAAGTCAGCGTGTCGTGCGCCGCCATCATCAGGAAACTCATGTGATCGACGATGTCCTGCGTCGAGAGCAGGGCGCCGTCCTCGTGGGTCGCATGGCAAAGCTGCGAGAACAGATCGTCGCCGCCGCCCTTGGCCCGGCGGAGCGGGATCTGCTCGGAGAAATAGGCGACGATGCGCTTGCGTCCCTTGACGCCGCGCGCCATCGCCGTGCCGGGCAGCGGCTTTCGGATCACGGCGACGGAGGCCGCCACCATGTCGACGAAGGCATTGGTGATATCGTCCACTTCCGGCCCGATGCCGGCACCGAGGAACGAGGTAGCGGCGAGGTCGAGCGTCAGCTGCTTCATCGCGGGATAGAGCAGCATCGGCCCGGGCTTTGCCTTCCACTGCGCCACCCGCGCCGAGATGCCGGCGTCGAGGTCGGCCAGGTAGGATTTCATCGGCCCGGACTTGAACGCCACCGACAGCGCGCGGCGGTGCAGGCGGTGCTCCTCGAAATCCAGCAGCATCAAACCGCGCGGAAACAGCAGGCCGAGAATGCGGCCCCAGCCGAGCGTCGAGGAAAATTGCTTGGCCTGGTCGAACAGCACGAGTTCGTTGGCGTCGG
>CADEDX010000402.1 GCA_902826195.1 uncultured Bradyrhizobium sp.
AATCTGCAGACCCTTGATCGAGCGGGCCTGCTTCATGATGTTCTCACGCGACAGGTCGTCGCCGCACATCTTCAGCACTTCCATGACCAGCCGGGCGTTCAGATAGGCGTAGACCGCCTGGCCGTTCGACTTGCTGACGCTCGGCACGTAGCGCTCCATGAAGGCGCTCCACTCGCGGAACACCGCGGGTCCCGCGGCCTGCGCGTCCTCGCCCTCGAGACGGTACATTGCCGACATGATGCCCTCGGCGTTCTCGAGGCCGGCCGGCGCCATGACAGACGAAACCGATTCCGACACCGAGGCCAGGAAATGCACCGGCCTCCAGCCGATTTCGGCATTCTTCTTGATCGCCATGGTGGCGAATTTCGGCGTCGTGAACTGCATGAAAATGTCGGCGCCCGACGCCTTCAGCTTGGTGATCTGGGCGTCGATGCTGGCGTCGGTCACCTTGTAGGGCGCCTCCGCCACGATCGGCACCTTGCCGCCGAGGCCGTCCCTGAGGCCCTTCAGATAATCCTTGCCGAAGCCGTCGTCCTGATAGAGCACCGCGATTTTGCCGCGCGGATAGTTCTCCAGGATGTATTGCGAATAGATGTGCGCTTCGGTCTGGTAGCTGGGCAGGAAGCCGATGGTCCAGGGAAACTCGCGCGGCTGGTCCCACATCGTCGCCCCCGAAGCGACGAAAAGCTGCGGCACGTTCTTCGCGTTCATATAGGGATGGACGGCCTGGCTGGTGTTGGTGCCGAGGCTCGCGAGAATAAAGAGAACGTTGTCTTCCTCGACGAGCTTGCGCGTCAGCTCCATCGTCTTGGTGGGATTGTAGGCGTCGTCATAGGAAATGAAGGTGATCTTGCGGCCGTTGATGCCGCCTTCGGCGTTGACCTTGTCGAAATAGGCCGCGAGCACCTTGCCGATCACACCATAGGCGGAAGCCGGCCCGGTATAGGGCACGGTGTTGCCGATCCGGATTTCGTTGGCGCTCGACGCCGGCGCACCCTGTCCGAACGCGGGTGCTGCCATCGCGGCCAAAATCAGCGCCGTTGCAGCGCAGCGCCGAGGCGCGGAGAATAACCGGCGCGCACCCTCGCCCGCTGCAGAGTGTGATTTTCCTATGAAGTACCGACGTGAATCGATGACAGCCCGCATTGCGGTCCCCCTTTGTGTCCCATGCCCATTTTTCTTAATTTTGTTGTGCGCTTTGCGCGCAGACCGACAGGGTTTCAACCCTGCTCGCTGATATTGCGTCTTAATCTGAGTGTTTTTATGGCAAACCCACGCAGACGTTGTGACATGGTTACCGTTCATGTCTCCGGCTCCGAACAATTCGCCGCATTGGCGCGAATTTCCCGAGATCTGCAATCATCGCGTGTAGACTTGTATCGATCGCTTCGCCGTATCTCCGACAGCAACGGCAAGCCGTTTGCGGCCAGGTGCTGATCCGCAGCCCTTATCGCATCGTCGCGAGCTGAACCGCCAGCGCGCACGCCCGGTCGTACTCATCGAGATTGATCCACTCGTCGATCGTATGCGGCTCGTTCTGCCCCGCGCCAAACGTCACCGTGGAAACGCCATGGCGGACCATCCAGTTGGCGTCGAGCCCGCCATTGGCGGCGCGGATGTTCGGCTTGGCCCCGATTTCGGACACCGCCGCGACCGCGCGTTTGA
The DNA here is from genome assembly GCA_902826195.1 of uncultured Bradyrhizobium sp. Taxonomy (GTDB): domain Bacteria; phylum Pseudomonadota; class Alphaproteobacteria; order Rhizobiales; family Xanthobacteraceae; genus Bradyrhizobium. Next base: position 1,666 of record CADEDX010000402.1, read on the forward strand.
CCACCGGCAGGCTCTCCTTCATGCGGAACGGATGATAGTCGGTCTCGGCCTTGAACTTGACCTTACCCGATTTGCCATCGCTGTTGGTGACGCGCTTGGCGGCCTTCTCGAACGCCGCCTTGTAGGCTTTCGTGATCTCCCTGAAGAACTTGCTGTCATGGCTGCGGCTTTCGCCGCGGACATGGACATAGTCGGTGACGACATTGGTGGCGTCGCCGGCCGGCCTGCCCTCGCCGCCGGTGACCGGGCCGATATTGCTGGTGCCCTGGAGTTTGCGCTTCACCACCTTGCCGAACCAGCCGCCCGCCTTCACGTCGGCCAGCGCCAGCGCCAAAATCATCGTCGAACTGATGCCGCGCTCGGGCGCGACGCCGGCATGTGAGGCGCGGCCAAAGATCTCGACCTCCCAGCGATCCGCGCCGACGGCGCCGATCGTGACATTGGAGGCGGCGCCGCCGTCAAAGTTGAACGCCATGGTGGGCGAGCCGAGTTCTTCGGTCTTGACGTATCGCGCCCCATATAGCCCGCTCTCCTCGCGCACGCAGAACAGCAGCGTGATCGGCGGATGATCGAGGCTCTGCTTGGTCAGCTCCGCCGCCAGCGTGACAAGCACGCCGCAGCCGCAGCGGTTGTCGCCGCCGAGCGCGGTCTTCGCCTCGTTGACGATCTTGCGACCCTTTACTTTTGGCTTCGCGCCGGCGCACAGCGGCACGGTGTCCATATGGGTCATGAACATGATCCGCGACTGGTTGTGCATGGCCCCCTTCCCCGGCAGATCGACGATCAGGTTGCCGGTCTCGGTCGGCACCGGAATACGGGTGTTGGCGTCGTCGAGCCGGATCGCCTCCGCCGGCACGCCGACGTCCTGCAGCGCCGCGCCGAGCTCCCGCCCGATCGCCGCCTCCTTGCCGGTCACGCCTTCGACAGCGAGGAAACGCATGAGACGGTCGGTGGCGGCGGCGGTATCGACGGGCATGATGGGCACTTTCTTCAAAGTTGGTTCCGCCAAATCATAGCCAACGGGCGCTATTGAATTCAAACGGCATTTCGCAGGTTGCGACCAAGGCGGGAATCACCGACCGTCTCTCTGATTCGGATCATGAACGGACGCGCACAGTGCTAACGGCAGCCGCCTACCTCGACACGCTCAATCCCGAGCAGCGCCGCGCCGTCGAACACGGCGCCGCAGGAGGACTAGCGGCGCCGCCGCTGCTGGTCATTGCGGGCGCGGGGTCCGGGAAAACCAACACCCTCGCCCATCGGGTGGCCCATCTGATCGTCCAGGGCGCCGACCCCAGGCGGATCCTGCTGATGACGTTTTCCCGCCGCGCCGCCTCCGAGATGACGCGGCGCGTCGAACGCATCGCGCGCAAGGTGATGGGCGACAATGCCGGCGTGATGACCGATGCGCTGAGCTGGGCCGGCACCTATCACGGCATCGGCGCCCGGCTGCTGCGCGAATACGCCGAGCAGATCGGCCTCGACCCCGCGTTTACGATTCACGACCGCGAGGACTCCGCCGACCTGATGAACCTGGTCAGGCATGAGAAAGGTTTTTCGAAAACCGAGAGCCGCTTCCCCACCAAAGGCACCTGCCTTTCGATCTACTCGCGCTGCGTCAACGCCGAGATGCCGATCGAGCAGGTTCTCGGCGCGTCCTATCCATGGTGTTCCGGCTGGGCCGCCGAACTCAAGGAGCTGTTCGCCTGCTATGTCGAGGCCAAGCAGAAGCAGAACGTGCTCGATTACGACGACCTGCTGCTGTACTGGGCGCAGATGGTCGGCGACGCCGCTTTGGCCGATGATATCGGCGGCCGCTTCGATCACGTCCTTGTGGACGAATATCAGGACACCAACCGCCTGCAATCCTCGATCCTGCTGGCGCTGAAGCCCGGCGGCCGTGGCCTCACCGTCGTGGGCGACGATGCCCAGTCGATCTATTCGTTCCGCGCCGCGACCGTGCGCAACATCCTGGACTTTCCCGAACAATTCTCGCCGCCCGCCAGCATTATCACGCTGGACCGCAATTATCGCTCGACGCAAACCATTCTCGCCGCCGCCAACGGCGTCATCGGCCTGGCCAGGGAGCGCTTTACCAAAAACCTCTGGACCGAGCGGGCGTCCGCCGCAAAGCCGCAACTGGTCACGGTCCGCGACGAGGCCGATCAGGCGCGCTTCATCGTCGAGCGCACTCTGGAGAACCGCGAGTCCGGCACGCGCCTCAAGGAGCAGGCGGTGTTGTTCCGGACCTCGAGCCACTCCGGCCCGCTCGAAATCGAACTGACGCGCCGGAACATCCCGTTCGTCAAATTCGGCGGGCTGAAATTTCTCGACGCCGCCCACATCAAGGACATGCTGGCCCTGCTGCGCTTCGTCGAAAATCCGCGCGACCGCGTCGCGGGTTTTCGGCTGCTGCACCTGTTGCCCGGTATCGGATCGGCCACCGCGCAGCGTGTGCTCGACCATATGGCAGAAGCCGCCGATCCGATCGGCGCCCTCGCAGGGCTGGCAACACCGCCGCGCGCCGGCGACAACTGGAAAAGCTTCGTCGAAGCCTTGGGCAATCTGCGCTATTCGGAATGGCCGGTCGATCTCGAGCGCGCCCGCCTGTGGTACGAACCGCATCTCGACCGTATCCACGAAGATGCAGAAACGCGGCGGGCTGATCTGATTCAGCTCGAAATGATCGCGTCCGGATATCCTTCGCGGGAACGCTTCCTGACCGAGCTGACGCTCGATCCGCCCGACGCCACCAGCGACCAGGCCGGTGTGCCCTTGCTCGATGAGGACTATCTGATCCTGTCCACCATCCATTCCGCCAAGGGCCAGGAATGGAAGTCGGTCTATCTGCTCAACGTCGTCGACGGCTGCATGCCTTCCGATCTCGGCGCCGGCACCTCCGCCGAGATCGAGGAGGAACGCCGACTGCTCTACGTCGCCATGACCCGCGCCAAAGACGACTTGCACCTGATCGTTCCGCAGCGCTTCTTCATCCACGGCCAGCACGCCAGCGGCGATCGCCACCTCTACGCATCAAGGACGCGCTTCATCCCCGAAAAACTGCTCGGATTGTTCGAGCGCACGGCCTGGCCTCTGGCGCCCGCCGGCACTGCGGCGCGCGCAGGCGCACAGGGACCAAAGCTCGACATCGGCGCTCGCATGCGCGGAATGTGGCGATAGACCATCCGTCACGGCACCCCTGCCATCGGCATTTGAATGTGGCGGGAACCGCAACCTTGGCGTCTCATCTGCATTGCAGCCTTCATGGAGGCCGGCAATGACGAAAGACTTCATCGCAATTGGCGCCGCAACACTCGCGATCGGTGTCGGGATGTGGGGCCTCCGTGGCCAACCGCACGGCACGCCCCCGGAGACGACCGAAACCGTGCGCCTCCTCGCCGATGACCCCGCCTTGAAACTCGCCTCCGAGCGCAGTCCGTATATGCGGAACGAACGCTGAGAGCGCGCGGGCGACGTGGAACGATCCATATCGCGACCGGCTGCGCGGCCCTATCCGCGGCGATGTCCGACGCATCACACGGTTAGCATTCTAAACACTGACCGACCTGTAAAAGATCCGCTTGGTGATTTCGACAATCCCAATATACGCGAGCGTCGCGACGATCAGGAACACAAAGAACAGCGGCGGTGGCGGCACGAACCCAAACCAGCGGCCCACTGGAAGAAACGGCAAAGCAATCGCAAAGGTGACGACCCCGACCGCCAGCGCGCCGAGGAAAAGGTGCGGCCGGCTCCGAAACAGGGAACGTCGCGTCCGGATCGCGAAGACGACCAGAACCTGGGTCGTGATGGACTCGATGAACCAACCGGTTTGGAACAGCGCCTCGGCCGGACCAAACATGTGTAACAGGGAATAGAATGTCACAAAGTCGAATATCGAACTGATCGGCCCGAATATCAGCATGAACCGCTCGATAAACCTGACGTCCCATTTTACCGGCCTGGCAATGGCTTCTTCGTCGACCTGATCGAAAGGGATTGCGATCTCCGACACGTCGTAGAGAAGATTGTTCAGCAAAATCTGGATCGGGAGCATGGGAAGAAACGGCAGGAACAACGCCGCGCCGGCCATGCTGAACATATTGCCGAAATTCGAGCTCGAGCCCATCAGGACGTATTTGGAGACGTTCTGCACCGTGCTCCGCCCGCACGCCACCGCGTCGCGAACGACCGAAAGGTCATGTTCCAGCAGGATCAGGTCGGCGGCGGCACGCGCGACATCGGCCGCGCCGTCGACCGATATTCCGACGTCTGCCGCATGCAGCGCCGGAGCGTCATTGATTCCGTCACCCATGAAACCGACGACGTGGCCGAGCCGCTTTAGCGCCAGCAAGACCCGAAGCTTCTGCTGCGGGTTGATGCGGCAGAACAGGTTGACCCGTGGCAATTGCCCGATCAGCGCCTCGTCCGAAAGGTGCGTCAGCGCATCGCCCGTCAGCACGCCGGTGACCGGCACACCGATCTCGGCAAAGACATGGCGCGGCACACGTTCGTTGTCACCGGTCAGCACCTTCACGGCAATGCCCGCGGCAGTCATGGCCTGGATGGTTGTGCCGGCACTCGCTTTCGGAGGATCGAGGAAAACGGCGAAGCCGGAAAACACAAGATCGCACTCGTCGCTGACCGCGGCCGTCTTGTGACTTGCTTCAACAACGCGGCTGGCGATACCGAGCGCGCGAAATCCCTCAGCCCCTGGACCGTCCAATGTCGCCTCGAAGCGCCGGCGGATCTCTTGGTCGAACGGGAATATTTTGCCGTCACTATCCTCGTAATAGCCCGACAGC
>CADEDX010000403.1 GCA_902826195.1 uncultured Bradyrhizobium sp.
CGGATGCTCTGCGGCCTGCTCACCCCCGACTCCGGCGCCGGGACCTGCCTGGGCTTCGACATCATCGGCGAGGCGGGCGAGATCAAGCGCCGCACCGGCTACATGACCCAGAAGTTCTCCCTCTACGAAGACCTCACCATCGCGGAGAACCTGCAGTTCGCCGCCCGCGTCCACGGCCTGGACCGCCGCGAGGCCCGCGTGGCCGACGCCCTCCACCGCCTGGGCCTCCATGAGCGCCGCGCCCAGCTCGCCGGCGCGCTCTCCGGCGGCTGGAAGCAGCGCCTGGCGCTGGCCGCCGCCACCCTGCACGAGCCCCGCCTCCTGCTGCTGGACGAACCCACCGCCGGCGTCGACCCAAAGGCCCGCCGCACCTTCTGGGACGAGATCCACGCCCTGTCGGCCGAGGGCCTCACCGTGCTCGTCTCCACCCACTACATGGACGAGGCCGAGCGCTGTCACGAGATCGCCTATATCGCCTACGGCCATCTGCTAGCGCAAGGCACGGTGGACGAGGTGATCGCGCAGTCGTCGCTGTCGACCTGGACGGTTTCCGGCGAGAACCTCAACGGGTTGGCAGCAGAGCTTGCCGGAAAACCCGGTGTCGACATGGTGGCGCCGTTTGGCGCCAGCCTGCATGTCTCGGGGCGCGACAAGGCGGCGCTTGAAGCGACCATCGTGGCTTATCGCGACGAGAAGGTGCGGCACTGGCAGAACAGCGAGCCGTCGCTGGAAGACGTGTTCATCGATCTCATGACCCGCTCAAAGGACAATTTCCAATGAGCGCGACCGAATCTGTTCATCCCGCGGAAGAAGCGAGGGAACCGGCTTTCGGCTTCTGGCGCCGCAGCTATGCTATGCTGGTCAAGGAATTCATCCAGCTCCGCCGCGACCGCGTCTCGTTCGCGATGATCGTGATGATTCCCGTGATGCAGTTGCTGCTGTTCGGCTACGCCATCAACACAACGCCGCGCCATCTGCCGACGGCGGTGCTGATCCAAGAAGAGAGCGATCTGGCGCGCTCGGTGCTGAAGGCGCTGGAGAATACCAGCTACTTTCGCTTCACCCGGGAGGTGCACAGCGTTGCCGAGTTCGACGATCTCCTGCAATCCGGCAAGGTACTGTTCGGGGTCGAGATCCCGCGCGGTTTCGAACGCGCGGTGCGGCGCGGCGACAAGCCCGCGCTGCTGGTCGCGGCGGACGCCACCGATCCGGTCGCGGCGGGCTCGGCGCTCGGATCGCTCGGCGTGATAGTACAGACTGCACTCGCGCATGACCTCCATATCGGCGATCCGCCCGCGATGCCGTTCGAGATCCGTGCGCATGCCCGCTACAACCCGGCCGGCGAATCGCGGCTCAATATCGTGCCGGGCCTGGTCGGCACCATCCTGACCATGACCATGCTGATCTTCACCGCGCTGTCGGTGACGCGCGAGATCGAGCGCGGCACCATGGAGAGCCTGCTGTCGATGCCGATCAGGCCCGTGGAGGTGATGTTCGGCAAGATCATTCCCTATGTGATCGTAGGGGCCATCCAGGCCACGCTGATCGTCGGCATCGGCGTCCTGCTGTTCGGCGTGCCGATCCTCGGCAGCGTCGTGTTGCTGGCGGCGCTGACGACGCTGTTCATCACCACCAATTTGTCGATCGGCTACACCTTCTCCACCATCGTGCAGAACCAGTTGCAGGCGATGCAGATGTCGATGATGTTCTTCCTGCCCAGCATTCTGTTGTCCGGCTTCATGTTTCCGTTCGCGGGCATGCCGGTATGGGCGCAATATCTTGGCGAAGGGCTGCCGCTGACGCATTACATCCGCATCGTCCGCGCCATCATGCTGAAAGGCGCGGCACCCTCCAACTTGCAGTACGACACGATTGCACTCATTGCACTAATGCTGATTGCGATGACGATCGCGGTTACGCGCTTCCGCCGCACGCTGGATTGAGGTTATAAGTGTCGCGGTGCAAAGCAGTGTCGAGTACACGTCATTGCCTGCGACAAACGCGAAGCGTTTGCGCAAGGGAGCGAAGCGACGAAGCAATCCATCTATCCCCGAGGAGAGAACTGGATTGCTTCGCTCGCAATGACGGTTGCAATAGTCGCGCATTGCGTGTGGCAGGCGGATGCCGGTGATGTTCGGGTTCTGGGGCAAGAAGGAAAGCGACGACGGCAACGGCGTATCGGCCGACTTCCAGCGCGAGCTGATGCAGGAAGTGATGAAGACCGAACTCCTGCGCATCAAGGCACTGATCGCGACGTCGGTGGTGCTCGGCGTCATCGTGACGATCGTGTACTTTTTTGCAACCGAGGCGGTCACCCGGGTCTGGCACGGCAACCTGACGCCGTTCTATCTCTATTCCATCATCGGTCCCTTCATCCTGTTCGAATGGTGGGTGCACGGCGCCATCCAGCGGCACATGAAGCGGGCAGGCGACCTGCCGCTGTACCGCCGCTATATCGGCGCGCTGATCGAGACGTCGATGCCGACAGTGGCGCTGGCGCTGCATATCGACGGCATGGGATCAGTGGCCGCGCTCGGCTTCGTCGCGCCGATGAGCTACTTCATCTTCATCATCCTCTCGACGCTGCGACTGGACTTCTGGCTTTCCACCTTCACCGGCGCCGTCGCCGCCATCGAGCTGTTCTGCATGGCGCAGTTTTATCATCCGGCGGCGGATGCGGATCCCGGCATCTTCTATCACGCCGCCCGCAGCCTGATCGTTCTGGTCTGCGGCGTGCTCGCGGGCGCCGTCGGGCATCAGTTGCGGCGGCAGTTCGAGACCAGCATCAAGGCGGCGACCGCCCGCGACCGCATCACTAATCTGTTCGGCCAGCACGTCTCGCCGCAGGTGGTGGAGCGCCTGATGGCGGAGGGCACCAGGACCGACAGCGACATCCGCCGCGTCGCTGTCATGTTCGTCGACTTCCGCAGTTTTACGGCCGGCGCCCGCACCCGCACGCCGCAGGAGGTCGTGGAACGCCTCGACGGCGCGTTTGCGATCCTGGTCGATATCCTCGATCGCCACGGCGGCATCGTGAACAAGTTTTTGGGCGACGGATTTCTGGCGCTGTTCGGCGCGCCCCTGGAAGCGCCGGACCCGGCGCACCGCGCGGTTGCCGCGGCGCGCGAAATGCTGGAAGCCAATGCGCGGGTCAATGAAGCGACGAGCTGGCCCTTGCGGATGGGCATCGGCATTCACCTCGGCGAAGTGGTCGCCGGCAATATCGGCTCACCGCGGCGCAAGGAATATACCGTGATTGGCGACACCGTGAATTTCGCCTCACGGCTCGAGGCGCTCAACAAGGACTTCAATTCGCAGTTCCTGATCTCGGAGGCGGTTCGCGATGCGCTCGGCGAAGCCTGCGGCGACGCCGTCTCGCTCGGCGAGGTCGAGGTCAGGGGCTATGAACGGCCGATGGCAGTGTGGCGTTTGGGATAGGGAGTCGAAAAATGCAGCGGCGTTATATCACTGTGGACGTCTTCACCGACCGCGCGTTTGGCGGCAATCCGCTCGGCGTGGTGCTCGATGCGGGCGGGCTGTCGTCCGAACAGATGCAGGCGGTGGCCAGGGAATTCAATTACTCGGAAACGACGTTCGTGCTGCCGCCGGTTGATCCCGCCCATGATGCGCAGGTGCGCATCTTCACGGTGAACCGGGAGCTTCCGTTTGCAGGCCACCCCAATGTCGGCACCGCCTTCGTGCTGGCGACGCGGGCGGCAAAGCCGCCGGCGCGGCTGCTGTTTGAGGAAGGCGCGGGGCTCGTGCCGGTCGAGATCGTGACCGAGCAGGGCAAGGTCGTCAGCACCGAATTCACCGCGCCTCAGCCGCTGAAACGGATGTCGTACCTGCCTGTGGAGCAGGCCGCGGCCTGCCTATCGCTGGCGGCCGGCGATATCAAGAGCGACCGGCATCTGCCGCAGATCATCTCCGTCGGGCTGGCGTTCCTAGCCGTTGAAATCACCTCGCGCGAGGCGTTGCGGCAGGCAAAGCCGGATGCCGCAGCGTTCGCAAAGACATTTCCGCGCGACAGCAGCGACGCGGTCTACTTCTACACGCCCGACGTGCCGGCCGGTGAGAAGCCGTGCGAGCTGCAGGCGCGGATGTTTCATCCGGGCGCCAGCGGACTGTCCGAAGACCCCGCAACCGGCAGCGCGACGGCGGCTTGCGCGGCGCTGCTGGCCGATCTCGACGACGTCAAGGACGGAGAACTGAAATTGAAGATCGGGCAGGGCGTCGACATGGGCCGGCCGAGTCTCCTGCTGACCCGCGTGCAGAAGAAGAATGGAGCGGTGGCCTCGATTCATGTCGGCGGTAATAGCGTGAAGATGATGGAGGGGACGTTTTCGCTCGAAGGTAAGGACTGAGTTCTCAGTCATTCCGGGTTCGCGCCAAGAGGCGCGCCCCGGAATGACGGCAAGCTACTCCTGCGGCGCGACCAGATTCTCCACTTTCACGCTGTCGCGCTCCTCGATGATCTCCGCGATCCATTGCCGGTGACAATGGGCGTGATCGCGTTCGTAACAAAGAATGCACACCGGCCCAGACTTGTTCACCAGCGCCGACAGCTCGTCGAGTTGCTCCTTCGCCTGCGCCGTCTTCAGGTGTGCCGAATAAATCTTGTGCAGCAAGCCGAACTTTCCGCTGCGCGCCGCCTCGCGGCCGCTCTTCGGAGTGCCGAGGCCTTTCAGGTGCAAATAGGAAATGCCGCGTTCGTCGAGGCCGGTCGCGAGCTGGCTCTTGGAAAAGCCCGGCCGCCGCGAGGAGGCAACCGCCCGGACGTCGACCAGCAGCTTGACGCCGGCGGATTCCAGTTCGTCGAGCACGGCGCGCGACGGCGTCTGCTCGTAGCCGATGGTGAAGAGGCGCTTTGCCCTGCGGGCCATATCGATCCCAGACATCATGCCGTTGGTGCAAGGCTATTGGAATGGCGGGCCAATTGCCACATCCGCGTTGCCGTCGGATGCGGCGTGTTCCATAGTCGCGGAAAGAGCCGATAGACGGCCATTCGTCTCGGGAGGAAACACCATGAACCGAACCTGCCGTTTGCTGGCGTTGACGTCTGCATTGCTCGCGCTTGGCGGCGCGCCAGCGTTTGCCCAGACCGGCTATCCCGACCGTCCCGTAAAAATCATCGTTCCGATCGGGCCTGGCGGCAGCTACGATCTGGTCGGGCGGCAGCTGGCGGACGCGTTGTCGAAGCGGATGGGGCAGACCTTTGTCGTCGAGAACAAGCCGGGCGCCGGCACCGTCGTCGGCACGCAGGCGGCAAGCCAGAGCGAGCCGGATGGCTGCACGCTGGTGGTCGGCGGGCTCTCCAACATGGCGTTCAATTCGGCGCTGTATTCAAAACTCGCCTACGACCCGCGCAAGGACTTTGTGCCGGTCGCGCTGATCTACAAGTTCGGCTATGTGATGGTTGCCCGCAAGGATCTGCCGCATGACAAACTGGCGGACATCGTCGCTGCCGCCAAGGCAAATCCAGGCTCGATTTCCGTCGCGACCGCCGGCGTCGGCACCGGCCAGCACCTGGTTGCCGCCGCGTTCATGAAAGCTGCGGGTGTCAAATTTCAGGAGATACCGTACAAGGGATCGCCGTCGGCCTTCACCGATCTGCTCGCCGGCCGCATCGACCTGTTCTTTGATTCGAATTCGGCAGGGCTCCCGTACGTTCAATCCGGGCAGGCAAAGGGCATTGCGGTGCTGTCGTCGAAACGCAGTCCGCTGGCGCCCGACGTGCCAACGATGTCGGAGACCGGCGTGCCCGGCCTCGACGTCGATTCCTGGCTTGGCATATTCGCGCCCGCCAAAACCCCGCCGGACGTGATCGCAAAGCTGCGGCGCGAGATCCGCGCCTCGTTGCCCGAACTCAAAGATCGTTTTGAGAAAAGCGGCGGCGAGGTATGGGATCTCGCGGACGACAAGCTCGACGCCTTCGTCGCCTCCGAATACGACAGCTGGACCAAACTGATCCGCGAGGCCGGCATCAAACTCGATTGATGCGCCACCGCGGCCTCATGGTTCGAGACGCGCGGCGTTGCCGCGCTCCTCACCATGAGGTTCTCAGACCTCATCTCAGGAATAAGCGCTATTGCGCTTGTTCCGAAGGAGCGGCCGTCAGGCCGCGTCTCGAAGGACGAAGCGACGCCTGTTACTTCACCCGCTCGATCAGGTCCATCGCGCCGGCGGGCGCGCGCACCTTGCCCTCGTGGATGACATAGGCGAACACGTCGCGCGGCGTCTTCGCGGGCTTTGCCTTGTCGACGCGCGGCAGGTCGTCGGGCTCGCCGCCATTGGCCCAGGCCTGGAAGCGTTTGGCCCAGGCGTCGAGCTGCTTGGGCGGGTAGCAGGTTTTCAGCTCGTCATTGCCCTTTTGCAGGCGCGCATAGACAAAGTCGCTAACGACGTCGGCGATGGCGGGGTACTTGCCGTGCTC
>CADEDX010000404.1:0-4639 GCA_902826195.1 uncultured Bradyrhizobium sp.
TCAGCCGACCTCGGCGCCGGTCTATACCGGCAAGCTGATCGAGACGGTGCCGGCGCGCTGATCCAGGCTGGCCACCGCTTCCAGGGCCGTTGTGTTCCGCACTGACTCAGAATCGGGCGCCAATATCTCGTTAATCGCCTTCTCGATGTGACGCGGCGTCCTGTCTCACAGATGAGATTTTGCCAACAGCATGTGAATGCCCTTATTGCCGTCGACCAATTGGGTCACGCGCAAATTGCCCGCGAGCGAGCAGAGCATATAGGCCTCATTGCGTGTCAGATTGGTTCGCGCGCAGACATGCTTCACCATTTCGCGCACGGCCTGTTTGGCGGCATCATCGAGATCCTCGTCCAGGCCGATCGACATCAGATGCGTCGCGCTTTCGGCAAACGGCCACTTGATATCCATATCCTTGCGAACCGTCAGACGAAACGTGCCGGTGACGCCGGTTTCGAGTGCGGTGATGCAGACTTCACCGTCGCCTTGAACGGCATGGCCGTCGCCCGCGAAGAACAGCGCGCCTTCGTTGAAGACAGGCAGGTACAACGTCGAGCCGGCACGCAGTTCCTTGTTGTCCATGTTTCCGCCGAACGCGCGCGGCACCGGCGAGCCGCATCGGCCCCAGGCGGGCGGTGGCGCGGTCGCTACTATTCCAAAGAACGGATCGAGCGGAATTTCGGTGCCCCAGGGCATCGTGCAGATATTGCGTGCGCGGTCGATCGCGGGATGAATGGTTTCGTAATCGGTAAACTCTTCCGGGAGTGTTCCGAGCAGAGGGAGGATAGAAACGAAACCCCAATCCTGCCGAACCTTCACATCGAGGATGTCGATCTGCAGCGCGTCGCCAACCTTTGCGCCTTTGATGTAAATCGGGCCGGTGATGAAGTGGGGACCGGGTCCGGGAGGGAGCGTTTCCAGCGCCTTCAGATAATCGGCGGGTACGCGGCTGAGGTCCTCGGGAAGGGTTTCCTTTCCGCCGGCGGGGAAACTGTGAAGCGTGACGGTGTCGCCGGAATTCACGGTCAAAATGGGTGGGTTCGCGCTGTCGAGATACCCCCAAACCATGTTTTCAGGGGCGGACGAAATTTCGTGTCGTCTGGCCATGCAGCACTCCAACCGGGCATGTTCAAGCAGAACAGAGGCCGCGGGCGACGGCAAGGGACGATGAGGACCGATCCGCAGCTTCAGCGACCGTTTTCGCGGCGCTTAATTCATATCAGAATTCGATCGCGGTAAGCCTTGAACTTGTGGCAGATTGGCTCAGTTCGCGAAATGGGTTCAGGAGGCTCGGATGAGACGTTCCCGGTTCACCGAAAGCGAAATTCTTCACCTGCTCGATGAAGTCGGCGCCGGCGTACCGGTCGCGGAAATCTGCGACACCGCGGGTGTGTCGCTACGAACATTCTATCGATGGAGAAGGAGTTTCGGCGGATTGAGCACCGCTAACGTGGCGAAGATAAAGGAGCTGGAGTTCGAAAACGCCCGGCTGCGGGGATTGGTCCGAAATCTCTCTGAGCGGCTTCGCGAGGAGCAGGAGGCCAGAAAAGCGGCTCCGGTTCACGACAAGGAACGTGAGCGGCGACGTGCCGTCGGGATTGCGGCCGAGAAGTGCGGCGGCGCCGTGACCGGAAGGTTTGCATCGGTGCGCGTCAATCCCTAATCGCTGCGTCAATCTTTGATCGCTTTTTGTTTGGGCAGCATAACGTCAAAAATGACATTATGCTTTTGCGGGTGATGCTATTTTGCTCACTTCGCTTGTCGATCGTGCACTGAATTCTCAGTAACCATGCAGGCCGATGGATCGATGTGTCGCATCTGTGACGTCATCGAACAGGCTGCACGGAACTCGAACATCCGCTGACCGCTATTGTTTCTTGCCGATTGTTGGCCGGGCCGCCTAGCTTTGAGGCGTCGCCTTCCATCCATTCATTCAGCGAGGAACCGGAGCATGAGAGATCACGTCCGTCATTTTGTCGATATCGGCTCCCGCGTCAGCCGCCGCAATTTCCTGACCGCGTCCGCGACGATCGCAGCGGGTGCTGCGCTGGGACCGTTCGCCGTTTCCGGCAAAGCCGCCGCCGCAGGTTTGAAGGAAGTTCGATTCAGCGAGGCCGTTCACAACCTCGGTTACATCAACCTGTATGTCGGCATGCATGCCAAGATATTCGAGAAGAACGGGCTCGACATGAAAGTGAGCGCGGCCGGCGGCGACACCCAGACATTTGCCGCTGTACTCGGTGGATCGGCGGATTTCGCGATCGGCGATGCCACAATGGCGCAGATTTCGCGCGAGAACGGTGGACCAGGTGTCGTCGTCGGGACGGTGGTGCAGCGGGCGCACTATTTCGGCGTGTCGAAGACGCTGAAGCCGATCACGGACCCGAAGGAGTTCAAGGGCCTGAAGATCGTCACCTCGCCTGAGCCGAACACCAACTACAGCGTTGCCAAACGGCTGCTGGAGAAGGCCGGGCTCAAAGTCGGCGTCGATGCGACGATCATTCCCGTCAATCCCGGAACCGAAATTGCCGCCATGCTGGCCGGGCAGGCGGACATCGCCATCGCCTATCAGCCCAGCGTCGCTGCGGCCGAAGCGCAGGGCGCCAAGGTCGTTTTCGACTTTTCGACCTATATCGGGCCGTTCTGCAACACCGGCATCATGGTCCTGCCAAGCACCATTCAGAAAAGCCCTGACATGGTGCAGGCGCTGGTGACGTCGTTCGAAGAGGCGTCCCGCAAGACCTATGCGGATCCAGCGTTCGCCAAGGAAGTCGCGCGCAAGGAGTTTCCGGATTTGCCGGGCGACGTCGTCGACAAGGCGATCGATGCCGAACTGAAATATCTGATCCCGGCCCAGTCCGTTGTGACCAAGCAGGATCAATGGAAGAATCTGATGGAGATGCAGGTCTATCTGGGCAACGCGAAGGGGTCGGTTCCATTCGATCAGATCATCGATAATTCGTTTGCCGACAAGGCGGTCGCCAGCCTGAAATGATCTCGGGGACAAACCGCGATGCCGCCTCGACGCTTCTTGGCGTCGGGGCAAGGCCGTCCGAAGTCTTTCCGCTGGTCGTGGACCGGGTGTCCAAGAGCTATGACGTCGATGGCAAGATCGTGCCTGTCATCGGCGATCTCAGCCTGTCGCTGGACAAGGGCGAGATCGTCAGCATCGTCGGTCCGTCGGGTTGCGGAAAAACCACGCTCCTGAATACGCTGTGCGGATTGATCGCGCCGGATGCCGGCCGCATCAGATGGTACGGCCGCGAGTTGGCCGGTCAGCCGCAGAACGTCGGCTATATGCTGCAAAAGGACCTGCTGCTGCCGTGGCGCACCGCGCTCGGCAACGTCATGCTGGGCCTGGAAATACGGGGTGTTGCCGCCAGCGAAGCGCACGATCGCAGTCGCGCGATGCTGGATCGATTGGGGCTTCATGGTTTCGCGGATCATTATCCTTCCACGCTCTCCGGCGGGATGCGTCAGCGCGTGGCGCTTGCGCGCACGCTGGTGAATGAGCCCAGTGTGCTGCTGTTCGACGAACCGTTCGCTTCGCTGGATTTCCAGAACAAGTTGCTGATCGAAGGCGACACGGCAAAGCTGGTGCGCGAGGGCGGCCGCTCGCTGCTGCTGATCACCCACGATATCGAGGAAGCTGTATCGCTGGCCGACCGTGTCATCGTGCTTTCGAAGCGTCCGACCCGGGTAAAGGCTGTCTACGACATCGATCTCGGCGGCGATCGAACGGACATGATGGCGGCGCGCGACAGCCAGAACTTCAGCAGCTATGTTCGGCAGATATGGGCCGATCTCGACGTCGTGCTGCAATGACGGCGGACACAAGGGACGAGATCAGGACCGACATTCGGGCTGGCGCCACCCCGCAAAGGCCGCGGGTCAGTTCCCGATGGATAAGGCTGCGCGCGACATTGCTGATCCTGGCGACGCAGGTCGTGCTGCTGGCCTTGCTCCTCGGCTTGTGGGAACGCGCCACGGCGACCGACAAGCAGGCCGCCTTCATGTTCGGATCGCCGTCGGCGATCCTGGGCTTCCTCGCCCAGATGTCTCGCGACGGAAGCCTGTGGCGCGATACCTATGTCACCGGGCTCGAGACGCTGCTCGGCTTTGCCATCGGGAATTTCTTCGGCACGCTGATCGGGTTGCTGCTCTGGTATTCCCGTTTCGTGTCGCGCGTCGTCGAACCGTTCGTCATTGCGCTGGGATCGATCCCGATCATCGCGCTCGCGCCCATCATCATCATCTGGTTTGGGACCGGGCTCATCTCCAAGGTCGCGATGTCGACGTTGTCGGTGATCATCGTCGCGCTGGTGACATCCTACAAGGGCGCGACCGGGGTGGACCCCGACCAGATCAACCTCATGAGGACGCTGGGCGCGTCCAAGTTTCAGATTTTTCGAAAGCTCGTGGTACCGGCATCGCTCACCGACATCTTCGCCGGACTGAAGTTGACGGTCGGCTTTGCGCTGATCGGCGCGATCGTCGGCGAATTCATGTCGTCCTCCGAGGGGCTGGGGCACGCCATCTTCAAGGCAGGCTCGCTCTACATCATTCCGAAGGTATTCGCAGCGCTGGTCGCGACCATCGCGCTGGCGTTGCTGTTGACATTCCTCGTCGGACGGATCGAGCG
>CADEDX010000404.1:4739-6419 GCA_902826195.1 uncultured Bradyrhizobium sp.
AACGACGGTACGATCCGTCATCTCGGCCAGCAACTGACGGAAGCGGACGTCACCATGCCGTTCGTCAACGGGGCGACGGGACCGATCGAAGTCCGGGGTGCAAAAGCCGGCGACATGCTCAAGGTCGAGATCATCAAGATGGAGCTCGACAATCTCGGCTTCACGGCGCTCTGGCCGGGCATCGGCATGTTTCCGGATTGGGTGCGGCGCAAGGAATTCGGCATCCAGACCCGCGTCGTCGAGGTCAAGGACGATCTCGTTCACTGGAACGAACATGTCAAGCTGCCGGTGAAGCCGATGATCGGCGTCATCGGCGTTGCGCCGGTTCATGGCGCGGTTCTCACCGTCGACAACGGCACGCACGGCGGCAATCTCGACGTTCAGGAAATCACCACCGGAAACACCGTGATGCTGCGCGTCAACGCGGAGGGCGCCCATCTGTTTCTCGGTGATTGCCACGCGATCCAGGGCGATGGCGAGGCCAATGGCATGGGCGCGATCGAGATCGCGGCAACGCTCACCGTCAAGGTCTCATTGCAGAAGGCGCCGTCGCGGCTGAGCCATCCGCGCATCGAAACGCCGACGCATATCTGCACGCTGGGTTGCGCCAAACCGCTGGAGGACGCCATGCGTCTGGCCTTCGAGGAGATGATTTACTGGCTCGAGGAAGAATACAAAATACCGGCGTCGGAAGGCTACATGCTGCTGGGGCAGATCGCGGAGGCGAGATGCACCCAGGTGGTCAATCCGAAGTACACCTACATCTGCAAGGTCAACAAGAGCGTGATTGCGAAGTATTTCGGCTGATGGGGTCGGTTGTGACCGCTGCGCGTTCGACCAGTGAGAAGGAGTAAGACATGGATCTCGGGCTGAAGGGAAAGAACGTTCTCGTCACCGGCGGAAGCAAGGGGATCGGACTGGCGGTTGCTTCTCTGTTCGCGCAGGAAGGCGCCAACGTCGCCATATGTGCGCGGAACGCCGATGAGGTCGCCGGGGTCGTGGCGTCGCTGGCGGGAAAGGGTGTCAAGTCCTGGGGGAGCGCGGTCGACGTTGCTGATACTGCGGCGCTGAAGGCGTGGGTGGACGAGGCCGCCGGGCAACTCGGCGGGATCGACGCGCTGGTCTGCAATGTCAGTGCGCTCGCGGTCGGCGACAGCGCCGAGACCTGGGAAAGGTCATTCCGCGTCGACATGATGCACACGGTCAATTCGGTGGCGGCGGCGCTGCCGTATATCGAGCGCTCGAAATCCGGTTCGGTCGTCATCATTTCCAGCGTTTCGGGCTTCGAGATCGACTTTGCTGCAGGCTCGTACGGCGCGTTCAAGGCGGCGTTGATTCACTACAGCAAGGGATTGAGCCATCAGCTCATCGGCAAAGGCATCCGCGTCAACACGGTGTCTCCCGGTAATACCTATTTCGACGGCGGCATCTGGCAGAACATCGAGCGCAACATGCCCGAACTGTTCAAGACGGCCATGGCGCTGAATCCGACGGCGCGAATGGGAACGGCGGAAGAGGTTGCCGCCGGTGTGGTTTTTCTCACCAGTCCGGTGGCCAGCCGTATTTCCGGAACCAATCTGATTATCGACGGTGCACTGACGAAAGCTGTCTAGCTCTGCCGCTGCAGCAACCCCGCAAAAAGAAAACGTCCATGGGGGGCGGGCGTTGTCTTAGTAAACC
>CADEDX010000405.1 GCA_902826195.1 uncultured Bradyrhizobium sp.
AATTTGATTTTTCAATGGGATAGGATGGAGGCCACGACCAGAATTGAACTGGTGTACACGGTTTTGCAGACCGCATGAAGACAGTCACCCAACTCGTTGATACTGACGAGAAATCCGCAAAAGTGGTGAAAACTCTTTAGAAATCAAGCGAATAAGCTTGCAGTAGACCGCAATCCCTCGCAAGATTCTGCAGCGCGACACGCATCGTGGTCGCTGACGAATCACTGACGTGAGGGGCCTATGGCGGACAAACTGACCGGCGATCTCATTGAGTCAATCGTAGCACCCGCAAAGGGTGCCATCACGCGGTGGGATAGCGATCCCAAGGCGCGCGGCTTCGGCGTCCGGATTTTTGCACCCACCAAATTGAACCCGGCCGGCATCCGCTCTTTCTTCATCAACTACAGGATCGACGGCAAGGAGCGGCGCCATACGATCGGCCAATACCCGACCTGGTCAACGACGGCGGCCCGAAGCGAAGCACAGGAGCTCCGCAAGCGGATCGATCGTGGCGAAGACCCAGCTTCGCAAAAAAGGGAGAGGCGCGAGGCAGCAACCATTAGGGAATTGAAGGGCCGCTATATCAGCGATCACCTTCCAAAAAAGGCTGCCAACGAAAATAAGATGCGCCGAAACGACGAGATCAGGATGCTTGAGCTGATCGGCGAAGCGCTTGGCTGGCAGACCAAGGTTGCCGATGTTCACGTCGGCGATATCGAGGCCATGCATAGGCAGATCAGCGAGGCCAATGGACCAGTCCGGGCAAACCGCGTCCTGGCAATTGCTTCGAAGTTGTTCTCGCTTGCGCTGAAGCCTCTTGCCGGCGAGAACAAACCTTGGCGTGACGCTGCGGCCGGCAATCCGTGCAAAGGCGTCGAGCGTAATCCCGAAGAAAGCAAAGAGCGCTTCTTTTCCGAGGCAGAGATTGCGGCTCTGAGCGATGCACTGTACGAACAAACGGACCGCGCAGCAACAGACTGCCTTCGCTTCATGATGGTGACCGGCTGCAGACCCGGCGAAGCGATGAAGGCAACATGGTCCGAGATGGAAGCTGAGCCCGGCTATTGGGTGAAGCGATCAGCGCACACGAAGCAGCGCAGAACGCACAAGGTTCCGCTCAGCCCCCCAGCTCTGGCTTTGCTTCAGCAGCTTCGCGACAAGAGAAAGGCGAACGACAAGAACCCTCACATCTTTCCGGGCGAGATCGACGGCGCGCCGATCGCACAGATATGGGCCGCCTGGTACGCGGCGCGCGACCGCGCTACGATGGCGTTATGGAAGGCCAGAGATCCGGAGATCGCCAAGCTTCTGGCTGAACTTGAGGACACGCTGAAGCGGACGCCGACGATTGAGGAATGTAAAGCCCTCGCCGAGCAACGCGATATCGCCCTGCCCGTTTGCCTGCTGGATACGCGGCCGTATGATCTGCGACACACCTTTGCCAGCGTCGGTGCCGGCGGAGGAATGAGCCTGCACATCATCGGTAAGTTGCTGGGCCATACGCAGGCTCGCACTACGCAACGCTATGCGCATTTGGCCGACGATCCGCTCAAGGAGGCAACCAACAGAATTGGAGCGGTAATAAGTGGCGCTGGTCAGGCATTTGCGAACGTCGCGCCATTGAAACGTTGAGGTGCGTCGGTGTCGCAGCAGCTCGCCCTCATCGAATTGATTGTCGACAGCATCAAGGGAAGCCCTCGCAGCTGGTCCGAAGTGGACTTGATAGTTCGTCGTCAAATTGAAGATCTGAAAAGCGTTCTCGCTGCACCGCCTGCGTGGGGAAAACAAGCCGATAACAAGCAGTACGGCGACGAAATCGGAAAGCTTGTCAGAACGATTTTGAAGAAACTCGATGGCATGCCCGAAGGAAGCTTGCGAGCCCTGTCGGCCTTTAGCGCTTACGCTCGCGAAACCATGCCCCGGGCTGAGAATTTGGATTTAGACCGGATCGAACTCTATGAGCGAGTTCTTCGCTCGGCGCTTGAGGATCTGGCGCTTGGTGCCAATGCCGTAAAGCAATACAAAATTGGCGACTATCACACGTTGGACCGCACGAAGCATTTTTGCGCGGCAACGGCTTACGAAATCTTGATCGGGCTTGAGGCGGAAGAGCCAACAAGCGGCGATCCGTTTCGCTTCATCGCGAATTCATTGTTTCAGATCGTCGCCCCGGATGAGGTGCGCGCCTGGCGAAGGGCTCACAAGGAGGATCCTGATCTACGCTCGCAATGTGAGAAGGTGCTTTCGAATTGGCGTAGCCAGCCTGACCTCGACCGACAGCACCGCGCTTTCCTCAGTAATGCCTTTGCAGGAATGATTGCCCAAAAAACTGCGTCATCCATGTAAGCCAAATCGCGCAATCGCAAGCAAGTTGATCGCGTTCTCTCACAACAGGGCGCAGATCATGGCAAAGATGCCGGGTTATTCCACCGAAGCAGAAAAGGCCGAGCAGCTCGGCAAGACTGTTCGAACGCTGCAGTATTGGCGGCAGAAGCGGATCGGTCCGCCCTTCGTGAAGCTCGGAAATACCATCCTCTATCCTGACGACGAAAGCGACAAGTGGTTGCGTGCCCTCGTGCAGCAGCCTGTCCGCTCCCGCCGGCGCTTTGAAGCAGCCCTCTAACGCCACGACCCGCGCGCGAAATTCTCGCAACACGGGCCGTGGAATGGAAGGTCGCTCAGCACGCCCCTCCTACCACTCCCCGAATCCAGTTTGCAAGGTCTCGCCCGGGTCCTCCCACACAGGAAGGACCAACATGTCTATTGAAACCGCATTTTTTGGCATCCTTGGCCGCGACGGCGAAAGCAAGGTGTCGGGCTCCGGCAAGTCATATGTCCGACTGAACGTCCGCGTCGGCGACGGTGAAGCTGGGCAATGGATCAACGTCACCGCGTTCGATCAGGCCGCGATCGGCGCGGTCGACAAGCTGGTGAAGGGCGCCCGCGTCTACGTCGAGGGCAAGCTTGGTCTCGATGAATGGACGGCCCAGGACGGCAGCAAGCGCCATGGCCTGTCCGTGATGTCCTGGCATTGCCGCCTTAGCCAAATCGGCCGTAACAAGCCGCCGAGGCAGGAGCCGCCAGCATCTGGACGCGTTGGCCACAGCGACTATGCGCCAGTCGGTGAAGGCCGCAATAGCGGCGCCGGTCGCGGCTTGCCGAACGACGACATCCCATTTGCTATGGAGTGGCGTTGATGTCCCCAGTGTTGCATTGGCTCGTCGCTGTTGAGGCCGACCCGCGTCTCGACCGCTACTGTTTTCGGGTTGCCCTTCGCCTGGCATCAAAAGTCCGGAGCGAAGATTTGCGGGTGGACTTCGCAAAGTTTCGCGCGATCGCGGACACGCAGGCCCTCACTTCCTTGAAAGAATCCGGTCTTCTCACCTGCTTGGGCAACAGCAAGTGCGATAGGCGCCGGGAGCAATATCAGCTTCACGTCGCAGAGATGGAGATTTGCTGATGCTGAGCGCAGCAGATGCCGTTCTCGCCGAGGCTTTGAAGCTGGCCGAATGGCGCCTTCCCGTTTTCCCGTGCGCGGCCACCAAGCGCCCGACGTGCCCGCACGGCTTCCTCGATGCGACCCGCGATCCCGCCGCGGTTCGCGCGCTCTGGCGTGATCATCCCGCTCCGCTGATCGGCGTCCCGACGGGCAAGACTACCGGCATCTTCGTGCTGGACGTCGACACCGCCAAGCACGACACAGCAGCGGATTGGCTCGAGCGATATGCATCCTACCTGCCGGAGACCCGTTCGCATCGAACGCAGTCCGGCGGTCTACATCTTCTCTTCAAACACCACCCCGGGCTTCGTAACACTCAGGCCAAGCTCGTTCTCGGCGTCGATACCAGGGCCGAAGGTGGATACGTTCTGTGGTGGCCTGCCGCCATTGAGCACGGCCATCACCGTGCACCGCTCGCCGATCTCCCTGAATGGTTAGTCACGGCACTGACCCCACCGCCGCCGGAGACGAGGCCCGCCATGCCGCCGCCGCGCACGCCGGCCGCCGCTAAGGCGAAGATCGAGGGCATCGTCGGCACCGTCGCGGCGGCGTGCGAGGGGCAGCGCAACAGCCTCGTGTTTTGGGGTGCTTGCAGGCTCGCCGAGCTCGTCAAGCAGACCGTCATCACCCAAGGCGACGCGATCGCGCTTGCCGTCGAGGCCGCGCGGCAGGCAGGCCTTTCCGCAGCAGAAGCGAACCGCACGGTTGCCAGTGCATTCCGGGGGCAGCAATGACCGACAACGTTCTCGTCGACTTCGTCAGCAACGCGCGCGAGAAGAAGCTTGCCTCCAACGCTGATCTCATCACCGAAGACAGTGCCGCGCAGGAATTTGTGGATCAGTACGAGAATGAGCTGCGCTACGACCATAGCGTCGGCAAGTGGTTCCGCTGGAACGGAAATTACTGGGTCCGCGACGATACCGCGCTTGCGTTTCACTGGTCGCGTCAGCTGGCTCGCAGGCTTGCGCAGGATCAGGACAGCAGAGCCAAATACATCACGAGCAAGGTCAGTTTCGCGGCCAACGCGGAAAAGTTTGCGCGCTCTGATCCGAGGATGGCCGTCACGCGCGATTATTGGGACCCCGATAAGTATCTGCTCGGCACGCCTGGCGGGACGGTTGATTTGCGAACGGGAGAATTGCGGACCGCATCGCCGGCCGACCTCATCACGAGACAGGCTGCCGTTACACCTGCCTCCACCGCGGCTTGCCCCCGCTTCATGGAGTTTCTTCATCAGGCAGCGAACGGCGATGCTGATCTGATCAGGTTTTTGCAGATGTTCGCAGGCTACTGCCTGACCGGTGATACCAAGGAACATGCGTTGCTGTTCATCTATGGCGACGGTGGCAACGGCAAAGGCGTTCTCCAGCGGGTATTGGGCAGCATCATGGGGAGCTACACCGCGACGGCCGCGATGGACACGTTCATGGCGTCAAACCAGGACAAACACACCACCGATATAGCGAGCCTGGCAGGCGCCCGCCTGGTGATGGCCAGCGAGACCGAGGAAGGTCGCGCCTGGGCGGAGGCAAAGGTAAAGCAGATGACCGGGGGCGATATCATCAAGGCCCGATTTATGCGGAAGGACAACTTCGAGTTCTTGCCCGAGTTCAAGCTCTTTCTGATCGGCAACAACCAGCCCAACCTCAAGCAGGTCGACAACGCAGTCCGGCGCCGGTTCAACATAGTGCCGTTCGTTTTCAAGCCGGCACGGGTCGACCACGACCTCGAGGAGTTGAAGCTCAAGCCGGAATGGCCCGCCATCCTGCGTTGGTTTATCGACGGCTGTTTGATGTGGCAGCACGCAGGGTTGGATCGCCCGCGGGTCGTGATCGAAGCCACCGAAGAATATTTTGCCGAGCAAGACCTGATGAAGCAGTGGCTCGATGAGTGCTGCGACCTCAGGCCGACCTTATGGGACACATCGGCAAATCTTTACGAAAGCTGGTCTGACTGGATGACCGCAAGGGGCGAAAGCCCTGGCACCCAAACGATGCTGTCACGCACGCTGAAGAAGAAGCCCGGCATTTCGAGCGACACCAGCAACAAAGCGGCCCGTAGCCTCAAAGGCATTCGGATCCGGCCTAAACCTGCCGCCCACCATTGGTCAGATCAGTAATCACTCCTAGGAGCACAGCATGCAGATCCACGACTTGTTCGAGCAAAAGGCGCGCGAGGGCAACGGCAGCTTTGCAATCGCATTCGCCATCCTGAAACTCACCGAT
Organism: uncultured Bradyrhizobium sp.; assembly: GCA_902826195.1. GTDB lineage: Bacteria > Pseudomonadota > Alphaproteobacteria > Rhizobiales > Xanthobacteraceae > Bradyrhizobium. Next base: position 5,725 of record CADEDX010000405.1, read on the forward strand.
GAGCAGCGTAACGTCTATCGAGCACTGGATCGCCTCGGCATGAACGCCGCAACCCCACAAGCCGGGCCGGGCGCTATGGAGCTCATCGGAATGGAGCTTAAGCGGGTTGCCGATGCCGTCGAGTTCACCGCGTCCAAGGACTGATGGCTACACCATGATCAGCAAGGCACATCCACCAGGGACACTTCTGGACGCTTTCACAGCTTCCCCCCTACGCGCGCGCGTGTGTGAGATGGAATGGGTAGAAGTGTCCAGAAGTGTCGGAAGTGTCCCAGTCGTCCGGCTTGTTCTCTCATCCACTAGAATTTTCATTGGCCCCTCTGGCGGTCAGTGCAGGCCCTCTCGCTTCGGCCTGAGCGGATATCGAAACCGCTTATCATGTCACTGTAAGTGTTTGTTTCAACGCACATTTGTTTGCTTGCGTGCCTTTGCGTCAGCGCATCGTCAGTGGATGTCACGTCAGCCGATGTTCGTTGGCCCGATATTGGTGGCAGTTCCTGGCGCGATCCAAGATCGAGGGGGGGTACCCCGGAAACCCAGATCGCTCTCGCAATTTCATGTCCCCGCTCCCTAGCCGAGCGCGCTCCCAAAGCTTCATCCGAATTTCCCGGTGCGTTGTTGACCTGCACCGCCTCCTGCATCGTCGCGCTGACAAAAGTGGAGTGTCGCAATGAAAC
>CADEDX010000406.1 GCA_902826195.1 uncultured Bradyrhizobium sp.
AAAAAACCCGCAGGATTGATAAGGCCGCAAGCGCGGTGGATTACCTGCGGCGGCGCAAGGTCATGTAGCACCGAGAATGCGGCGCGCGACACGTCGATCAGGCTCGCCGATTGATGGTTGGCGAGGCTGCACAGCATCGAAGTACAATTACGGAAGGCGCGCGTCCGAACTCTCACGTTCCCCAATGCGGCTATTCGATCGAAGCCAAATACGGGCCCGCCAAGATGGTCCAGCGCGTCGGTGACCAGATCGGTCCAAGCCTTGGAAAAGTTAAGAAAGCGCTTCCGGTTGGTCGGCGAGCCAGAGTTCCGAGATAGTCGAATGTTTATCGTAACTGGCCTCGGCGCTGGAATCCGCGGTGGGTGCCTCTCATAATTCGAGGATGGCAAGTAGCATATGGACGATCGAGTATTTCAACTGTCCCAGCTGCGGACTGCCCTACACCGCGACCAGGGAACACCATCCGGACAAGCATTCAGGCAAATTCAAATGCGAGGTTTGCGATACCAAAGTCCACGAATGGTCAGGCAATTATGACTTCTTCGATTGGAAAGTCGATGTGGTGAAGTCGCCCGTATTCGGGAAGCGCTGGAGCTGATCGCGCGTCGGAATCTCAAATGCCGGGCGAGAGATGCGAACGAACTCCGAATGAGGGCCAATATGCGGTCAGATATTGTATCCTCACCGCGCGCGCGAAAGTACCGCGACGACGAAACAGAACTATCCGATATTGCAAGGCTTACATGGTGATCGCGGAGGGACTCGAACCCTCGACCCCATGATTAAAGCTGTGAAGCTAAGGCATTGAGCAGACTACCTAATCATGGGGCACTAATAGACAAGCCATTGTAATGTTTGATGAAACAGAAAGGGCGTGTCTTTCATGTCCGCACAGTGTCCATGCACTTTGCGGAAAGCCGATTTGTCCCTCTCTAGCGAACCAGTAGAACCCGCCAAGCCGCAAGCCCGGTCTCGCGTCAGCAACGGATCGTCCACTTTCCTTGAAGGCGTGAACGGTCGCAGCGCGCTCGCCGTCGCTACCGCGATCTTCTGGCTGAAATGATCAGCGATATGGGCGGCAAGCCGCCTCTCCTCCGCAACTTCAGGCAATTCTCCAACCGCTTTCCACCTCTCATCGGCCGTCAAGGTGCACCGGCCCGCCTTGGCTTCGCCCTCCAACCTGAGAAGCCCGTCACGCCATGTTTCGGCGCATCGGAGGATGTTCTCATCATATGCCGCGGCGGCATCGTAGGCCTCGAAGATCTGCTTTTCGAGAGTCAGGAGCCGTGTGGACGCATCCGCCGCCGCTCCCGGCAACGGAAGGGTCGCGCCGATTGCAGCCCAGCCAGCGACCGCCGCGGCGGCCTGTGCGAGGAATTTCCGACGTGAAGACGTGTTTAGGGGTGGCGTGCTATGCACGCTGTCAGCCTGGGTCATTGGATTCTCAGTCCTCGTGGCTTGGGTTAGGGCCGGGGCGGAAGTTAGCGCTTCCACCCGGCCTGCTTTTACGTTATACGTAATTATGGCGAAGTCAATATCCGTTAAACGTAAATCGTCTACTGCTCGGGTGCCCGGGAAACCGGGACGGCCCGCGACGGGCACTGAGCCACTCTATGGAGTTCGCATAGGGGATGAACTGATCGCTCGGATACTGGATTGGGCAAAAGCCAATGGCGATGTTTCGCGCTCCGAAGCTATCCGCCGACTTGTCGAGCTCGGATTGTCAAAATCCACGCCGTATAAGCGGCCGCAAGTGCTCTCAACCGCGAAGCAAGGCGCCGCTCGCGCCGCTGAGCTGGCGGCGAAAGCGATCGACAAGCACATGGATCAGAAGGCGCCCGCAGCGGACAGAGAGACACTGAAGCGCAAGCTAGTAGAAGGGCCGAGCGTCTTTCGCGATGCCCGCAAAGATCGGCCGGGCAAATGAGGTGGCGAAACAAAGCACTGATTTTCGCGGTCATCGCCATTTCTATTGAAAGCACGCAAATGGCGTTTGCAGAAAACTGTCGCGCACTCCCCTTCGGTCCTGAAAAGAGGGCTTGCGCGATTTCGCGAGCATCCGGCCCAGTTTCAAGCCAAACAACAACGGTGTAAGCAAATCGCCTTGGATGTTGGCTATGCCGGCAGGCATTCTGGCAAACGAAAATTCATGCAGAGTTGCATGCGCGGAAGACAATAGCAGTGATTACCGAAGCCATTCGCCGGCTCGTAGAGCTGGGGCTGAAGGCGAAGCGATAACTAATTGCGGAGCTTGTTGCTGTTCCGATCCACAACTGATTGATAATTTGCATGTTGGCGCGGGCCGCGGAATCATCCGCGATGGCTTTGCACGTAATGCGGTACTGCAGGCTCGGTGAACATCGTGCCGAACTGGCATGATCACGAATTCCACTCCAAGGTCCTGGTTGGAAACGGAAACGCAGTCTGCGCTAGGGAGCCCTAGCTCGTAGGTTAGATCTCTATCCCTCCGGGCGGTCTTTTTTTGTGTACATCGCGTTGACCGATACCAGTTAACACTCCTGCCTTGCACCCATTTATAAGGCGTGATCGGCCGAGCCGTCCGTCTTTTCCTGTATGCCGGCTGGATATAGAACGGGGTTGTTTGCGGCGAGAGGAGAGCTCTTTTGCGTGCCATTCGCGCGATTTCGCTGGTAGCACGCATGCCGACTAAAGCTGCTCCAACCTATCAAAATGTGGCACAGTTCGGGGATAGAACTATTAAAAAAGGATTCACAATCAAGGTGGCGCCCTTGATCCGGGATCCGACCCCGCGTCAAATTGAAATCTTTCGGTTGCGATGCCAAGGTTTAAGCAATGCCGAGATTGGCCGTCGGTTCGGGATCCGCCGCAACACCGCAGACTACGCGGCCAGAACCGCCGCGACCAGACTGATCCGCGCGCGGCCGACCCTCGAGAATGCCGCCGACCAAGCGCTTGCGGTGGAGCATTTCCCGAAAATTGCAAAGCGGTTTTCGCCAACCGCGTAGCGGAAGTACCCACTAGAAGTCCGAAAGGCCATTGAGATGGCGTCAGCTGTGCTACTATACCGCCCCACTTTGCAACCAAGTGTGGCGGTCGGGTGACAGTATTTGCGGCGGAATGGTTCTATTTTTGGGCAATCAGTGGTGGGTGGCGAAGAGAGCTGACACGTACAAGGAGGATTTGAAATGAAGAAGTTTGTGCTGGGTACGGTCGGATTGATCGCCCTGGGAACTGCTTCGGCTTCAGCGGCTGATATGGCTGCACGTCCCTATACCAAGGCTCCGCCGATGGTTGCGGCCGCCTACGACTGGAGCGGGTTCTACGCCGGTATCAACGGTGGCTGGGGTTCGAGCCGTAACTCCTGGTTCCAGACCGACCCGGCGTTCACCGTCGGCCCCGAAGGCGCGCATGACTCGTCCGGCGGCACAGTCGGTGGTCAGATCGGCTACCGCTGGCAGGCGGGCACGTTCGTGTTCGGTCTCGAAGCCCAGGGCAACTGGGCCGACTTCACGGGCAGCAACATCAGCCTGCTATTTGGTGACATCAACAACTCCAAGGTCGAAGCCTTTGGCCTGTTCACCGGCCAGGTCGGTTACGCCGTCAACAACGTCCTGCTCTACGTCAAGGGCGGTGCCGCTGTGACCTCGAACAAATACCGCATCACCGATGCCGTGACCGGCGCTGCCTTCGGCATCACCGGCGACGACACCCGCTGGGGTGCTTCGGTCGGCGTGGGCCTCGAATACGCATTCGCTCCGAACTGGTCCGTCGGCGTCGAGTACAACCACCTGTTCATGCAGGACCGCACCGTCAATTTCGTCGACCCGGCGACCGGCGCCGCCTTCGGCACCGACCGCATTAGCCAGGACGTCGACCTCGTCACCGCCCGTCTGAACTACAAGTTCGGCGGACCGATGGTCTCCCGATACTGATATTTTTAGATGCGGAATGAGGAAGGGCCAGCACTGCGCTGGCCCTTCCTATTTATTTGAGCACGCTTCGAGCCTTTCAGAAGCCGTGATTCGTGCATCCTTGCATCAATCCGCTTCCGATATGCCTTCTGCGCCATATACTCGCACCGTCCTGTCATGTTCCTTGCAGGGCACGGGCCGTCTGTCACTTCCCCCAAGGCTGTTGGCCGGCGGTCCACTCAGCTTGCAGCTCGCGCGTTTTTCACCTGACCCATCAGCGCTTCCACCGCATGGTCCAGCGCGGCGTAGGTCTCACCAAACCGGCCACTTTGGCGGCGTGAAAGCCGCGCTCTCACCAAGTTCGCCGGGTTTAGTGCCAGGATCTGGTTCCGCAGCGCGAAGACCTGCTTGCCGTATTGTGAGAAGTTTATCGCCATCGAGGGTGCCGGACGGTCGCCGATGCTTTCTCGCAACACCGCAGACGCGCGCTAACCGCCGTTCACCCAGGCTCTCAAGCTCGTCGACCGTCCGACCGTGCTGCCGAATGACCTTTTCAGCCTCGCTGGCGAGACTCGAAAACTCGTCAGTCAGCGTGCGCATCTTCTTGCCGAGCTCCGCTACCTGTTGCGTTTCGACGGCATGCCGTTCGAGCAGTGCCCCACGCGATGCGACCTGCTCAGCTTTGCGGACATCTTTCTGTTTTTGGCTGAAGCCCCTACACGCTGTCTCTGCCTCCAGAGTGTCCTTATCAAGCTGGGCGATCGCGAGATGAATCTTTGCCGGATCACGGCCAGAAACCATCGCATCTTCAAGCTGGTCTTTCAGCTTCGATCGATCTGTCAGCAACGCTTCTGGCCTCTGTTCGATCTGCTCGACAAAGGCACCGAGCTCGGCCGAGGTTTTGCCGACGCACGGCCTTCGTCCAGGAAGCTTTGCAGGCTTGGAACTTTCATCATTTCATCCTTTCGAGGAATGTGCGGAGCCGGCCAGCTCGTACAAGGGAAGATCTAAATCCAACACTCGGTCGCCAAACCGAGTGCTGGAAAATCAAGCTGATCCTGGATCCGCGCTCGACCTTCGTGACCTCATGCGAGCAGTGCCCGCCGTCAAAGGTTATCACCCGTCCGAACAGGAACGACCGATGAGGACCGTCAACGATGGTCTGCCCGCCAACCTTTGCTTTCTTCAGAAGAAACCACAGAACCTTGTTCGAACCATCGAGATCAGTGTGGCTTTCGAGGCTCGAGCCTTCCGGATACATCTGCAGCAACACAGAATAACTGCCGGCCTTCGTTTCCATCCGAAGCGAGCACACACTACGCTGCTGGTAGTTGTCGCAGATGAACAATCGGCACTCGCGGCCGAACAGCTTGAAATATCGGTCGAGGTTCATGGTTTTTCGCTTTCGGAAATCCGCGGGTCCGGTCCATTGGGCATGCGGGGGTCTGGGGTACGCGGAACGGCTCCCGGTAATCGATCGGCATGGAAGTGACCCACCCGAACGTCATCATCTCTTGAAGCGTGTAAGTCCGCACCGGTAGCAGCGGCGATGGCTCAGGTCGTGTCGTAAGACGAGGGATCATCGCCATCGATCAGGCTCCTTATCGCGGATTGATTTTTCGAACTGCGCTGTGTTTCGCGGCGCCTGCTGCTCGGGCTTTTTTAACCGCCGCGGCATACTTCGACGCTACTGCTTTGCCTCGGGACTTGGCCTTTGCCCGAGCGTCTGGGTCATTCCACGGTATTCTGTTCTTCAGCATGAGTGTTTCATGTCGCAAACTCGCCAATGTCGATTTTTCCGCCGGCTGCCATCTCGGCATCTGCCAGTTCGCACCAAACGCAAAGTGTCGCGGCGCGCCGGGCGATTGCATCTTGGGCCGCAGACGGATTACCACCCTTCAGGAGCCTCATTATGAACGGATGGACCGACTCATCAAAGAGATGTGGGCAACGCCGGCCAAGACCGCCGACGAGCGCAGGGCCAAGGTAGAGGTGCTTTTGGTCTGCGTCATGCGGGCGGACTGGCGGGATAACGATACCGATGCGGACTACGACATTAGGATGGCGCGGGATCTTCTCTTCGAGTTCGTGGGCGGGCAGCGGGCGAATGTCCTTGCGATCAATTCGCCAGCTATACGAAGCCATGCGCCTGATCCAGCTTTTAGTGACCCTCTACCGCCTCAGGTTCGCACGGTGGCGAGCAGAACGCGCTGGACGGCGACGACCTAGCTGATAGCCTCAATCGTCCGCCGGTGGAAATCCAAGCTCAACTGCCCCGCCTTCATCGGCGGGGCTTTTCTTTGTGCAACGGTCGCAGGAACGTTTGTGCACGGCAGGAATCGAATCGATGTCTGCGGCAGCATTCCCAATGTCCCCCAAGGTCGCAGACAGGCGGCCCCGGGCAGGTAGCGTATCGTTCGGGCCGCCGCTTCGTTGCGGAAATAGTCCGCAAGAATACCTACATCCCGGCTGATGTTCTCAATAGAGGTTTGGGAAGGGCC
>CADEDX010000407.1 GCA_902826195.1 uncultured Bradyrhizobium sp.
CGTGCCGCCGAAACGGTGATCCTCTTCCTCGGCGCTGCGGCCGCTCGCCAGTTCGTACACACGGCAGGCGTTGGTCGCCTTCGGACCCGATGCGAACGGGCTGCCGAGCGTGATCACCGCGCGCACCCGCTCCGGCATCATCTTGGCGAGCTGGCGCGCGTAGAGACCGCCGAGGCTCCAGCCAACCAGCGAGACTTTGCGGCCGTGCGTGTCGTTCATCTCATTCACCAGATCGACCATCGCGTCCTGCACGCCGTGGCGCAGTCCGAGGTTGCGGCCCTGGCGCCAGCCAGAAACGGCATAGCCGCGGCTTTTCAGAAAGCTGCGCAGCGGACGTGTCGAAGTGTCTGAAGCAACAAGTCCAGGCAGGACCAATACCGGATGACCGTCGCCGCGGGGAGCGAGGCTCAATAGCGGCAACGCGCCGAGAAACGCGCCCAGCTCGGAAAGGGCTCGCCCCTCCAGCAACATCAACGTTTTGGACGGCGGCGAAAGCGTCTGTGTAGCAACGGACATCGTGTCTCCTCTCGTCCTGGCCCCTTACGTCGCGGCAGCCAGGCCACTGTTCAATGAAGTAGACGCAAGCGCAGCAGAATCGTTCCGCAACGCAACATAGCTGACCAAAAAGTTTAGGGAACCGGATTTCGGCTTGCAAGCTGGCCAAGTACGGCTCGGGACAACTAAAAGCGTTGACGTGTTTAAATTAATCACAGCAGCCGAAGTAGGTATTCGAGAGTGTACAGCGCGAGCCCGGCCAGCCCGCCGATCAGCGAACCGTTGAAGCGGATGTATTGCAGGTCGCGGCCGATGTTGATTTCGATCAGCGCGATCAGCTGACCCATGTCCCAGGATTTCACCTGATCGGAGATGAAGGTGGAGACGCCGCTCTTCTGTTCGGCCACGACGGTTCGCAGCACGGCGACGAGGCCCTGGTTGATTTCGGTGCGCAGCTCGGCGTCGCCCGCCAGGGCCTCGCCCGCGGTCACGAACATGCGCACCAGATATTGCTGCAGCACCTGGGTCTCGCCCGAGGCGCTGCGTTCGACGAACGAGCGCAAATTCTCCCAGACATGACGCGCGAGGCCTGCGAGTTCCGGGCGCGCGAGCAGATCGCGCTTCAGGCCCTGGATACGTTCGGCGTAGGCCGGATCGGTTTCGAGGCGATCGACGAAGCTCAGGATCATGCGGTCAAACTCGCCGCGGAACGGATGCACCGGATCGTTGCGGACCTCCTCGAAGAAGGACGCGGCCGACGCCACGATCCTGTTCACCAGAAACTTGTCGGCGCGATAGAGTTTCAGCAGCGTCGGCAGTTCGCTGCGGATTTTCTCGCGGATCATGGCCATGGTTTCGGCCTGATGCATCGTGTCGTGCACCCCGCGCAGGAGATCGTCGAGCAGGCCCTGATGACGTCCCTCCTTGACGAAAGCGCGCAGCGTACCGGCGGCGAGCGGTGCCAGATCGATCGCCATCAGTTGCGACGCGATGCGGCGGCTGACGAAGGTGATCAGCCCGGAATTCTCGGTCGCCGCCACCGCTTCCGGCAGCAGCCGCAGCGCAAAGCGCGCCAGATCCTCACTGCGCTTGCGGTCGCGCAGCCAGTCGGCGATGAACGAACCGAAATCGATCTGCCGCAGCTTGGCTTCGACCGGCGCGGCTTCGAGGAAGTGCACCTCGATGAACTCGCCGAGCTTGTCGGCGATGCGCTGCTGGTTGCTCTGGATGATCGCGGTGTGCGGGATCGGCAGCCCCAGCGGGCGCTTGAACAGGGCGACAACGGCGTACCAGTCGGCAAGGCCGCCGATGGTGGCGGCCTCGGCAAAGGCCGCAATGAAGCCAAAAGCCGGATGCACCGGCAGCAGCGCCCGCGCGCCGAGGAAAATCACAAACGTCGCCGCCAGCACGGATGTCGCCAGCAGCTTCACACGCCGCAGCTCAGCGGCGCGCGCGGCGTCGCCGGGGGTGTCGATGGCGAAGGTGGCGGGAAGGCTCATGGCGGCTTTCGGAGAAGGCTTGCCCAAGCATACCGGCCTCCGTCATTGCGAGCGCAGCGAAGCAATCCATCTCGCAGCGGACGGAAAGATGGATTGCTTCGTCGCTTCGCTCCTCGCAATGACGAGGGAGGGCGCAACGCTGATCTAGGACGATACCCGACAAAAAGAAGGCCCGCCTAAGCGAGCCTTCGAAATGCAGTTGTTTGGCAGATCGCGATCAGGCGGTCTTGGAATAGACCTTGGAGAAATTGTCCTGCGCGGTCTTGGCGCTCTCGGAGACGAGCTTGCCGAGATACTCGGAAGTCGCCTTGGCACGGGAGACCAGCACTTCGCCCTGGGCACGAACCGCCTCGGACTGGATCTGGGCGGCTTCGCTCAGCGACTTGGCCGAAGCGAGCTTGTCGATACCGGCGAAGAACGCTTCCACGTCCTGGAAGAGCGCCTGCTGGATGTTGCGGCTGATCTTGGCGGCCTCGGCTACCGAACCGGCAACGGCGGTCTCGACGGCGGCGGTGACCTTTTCGGAACCGGCCTGGAAATCGGCGGCGCGAACCTTGGCGGTCTCGGCCTGCTTCTTCACGAAATCACGCGCAGCTTCCGGAACTTCCATGGTCTGGAGCTTGGTGAATGCCTCGGTGACGGGCGCGAAGGCTTCCTTGACGGTGTTCAGCACGGAATTGGTTTCGGTGGTCATGGGGTGTCTCTCCATCCTCAGGTTTGAGCTATGGGCTCACCCCGTCCGGATTGGCCCGGGGCACGAGTGTTGTGCCATAGTTAATGGTGCGACGCAACATCAATGTTGCAGCGCGATATCACGAATCCGTGAACAGCTTGAAGGATGGGCGATATGCCCGCCGAACCGGCAAAAGTTCCACTTTAGGCTAAGGCCGCTGGAGTCGGGGCGGCCTACTTTGCATGGGGTTGTTTGCGAGTTTTTGTCCGGGCGGTGCCCGGCCGGTCAGTGCTGGACCGCCCCCGGCAGCCCATAGGCCTCCATCTGGGCCCGCACCTGCGCCACATTATGCCCGAGCACGACGATGTCGTGCTTCCGACCGTCGACGTCCCGGACATGGTCCCGCAGCAGCGCCTCGGCCTTGAAGCCGAGGCTCTCAAACAGGGCGATCGCCGCCTGCTGGTCGACCGTCATCTGCACCGACAGCTTCTCCAGACCTGCGCCCAGCGCCAGCGCGAACGTCTCCTGCGACAGGGCCCGGCCGACCCCCTGCCCGCGGACATCCAGCGACACCACCATCCGGATCTCGCCGACATGGGGCGACCAGGAATGAGGGTCGCGCACCAGCGTGCCGCAGCCGACCACCGCCCCGCCCTTCACCGCCAACAGGCTGTTGATGGCGCCGCGTTCGATCTCGTTGACCCAGGCCGAGAGCACCTTCGGCTGGCTGATGTTGCGCGGCAGGAACAGTAAATCATGCGTCGGAAGCTTTTGCGCGAACGCCAGCACCGCGGCTTCGTCGGCGCGCGCCATCATGCGGAATTCGATCTCGCCGGCGTCGGTCTTGACGTGGCGCGGATAAGAACGGGCTTCACTCATGTTGATCTCTTCCCAAGCCAGGAATCCAGTTTCGGCCAGAGCCGCTTGATCGCGTTGGCGCCGGCGACGAGGCTGACATGCCCACCCTTCAGCATGATCTCTTCCTTGTCGGTCGAACCGACCTTGGGGATCAAATGCTTCGCCGCGTCATAGGGCACGATGTGATCGTGCTCGGCGACCGCATGCAGGATCGGCACCTTGATGTCGGCAATGTTGGCCGCCCGCCCGCCGACCGACATGGTGTCGTTGTAGAGCTTGTTGTCCCACATCAGGTCCTTGGTGATGGTTCGAAAGTATTCGCCGGCCAGCGGCAAGGTATCGGTGCCCCAGCGGTCCATCATCCGGTAGGCTTTGACGTATTCGTCGTTCCAGATGTTCTCCCACAACTGCACCTGGCTGGCCGCGCGCGACGCCGGCCGCAGCATCTCGAAGGACGACAGGATCATTTCCGGCGGCACGTTGCCGACGCTGTCGACGAGGCGGTCGACGTCGAAATAGCGGCGGTCGGAGAAATTCGAGAACAGCTTCATCTCGCGGAAATCGATCGGCGTGGTGAAGCAGATCAGGTTCTTCATCGGCCCGTCATTGAAGATCGAAGCGTACAGCAGCGACAGCACGCCGCCGAAGCAATAGCCAATGATGCTGACGTCCTTTTCTCCGGAATCCTGCTGGACGCGGCGGATGCAGTCCGGGATGAAGTCGAGGACGTAATCCTCCATCCGCAGGCTTTTCTCTTCCGGCTTCGGCGCGGTCCAGTCCAGCATGTAGACGTCGTAGCCGCGCTTTAAAAGAAACTCGATAAAGCTCTGGCCGGGCACGAGGTCGAGAATGTAGCCGCGGTTGGTGGTCGCCATCACGATCAGGATCGGCACGCGGTAGATTTCATCCGCCATTGGCCGGTAGTGATAAAGGTTCATGGTGCCGCGGACAGCGAGGATGTCCTTTGGCGTCGAGCCGAGCGACGGGCCCGATGAGGCAAAATACTCGACGCCCTTGATGCTGCGCTGGATCGCGCGCTGCACCTCGGACTGGATCCGCTCCGCAATCGATGCCAGATCGAGGCCAGCTGGAGCGTTCATTTTTGCTCTCCCTCCGACGGCGGCCGCCTGGTGCGCGGCGGCCGCGGCGCGCCGGCGCTGCCGTCGGTCGCCAGCGAATTGTGATGCACCTGGTGCAACATCGCCTTGATCTCGTTAAGCTGGCCCTCGATCGACTGCAGCCGCTCGGACATGCCGACCATCTGCGCCCGGCTCGGCAGGTTCATCGCGAGCAGGTATTTCTCCATCAGCTCGCCGAGCTGCTTCTGCGCGCCGGCCGTCACGCCGCCGACCTGGTTCATCGCTTTGGAGAATTCCGGCGACGCCATCGCCTGGTTGGCAAAGGAGTTGAATCCCTTCTCCATCTCCCCGATCATGGTCTGCCAGATCGCGGCAGGATCGTTGCCTTTGTCGGCCATCGCGCCCTCTCCCGGAAAAATGACGAGCGCTTGCCACGCTTCGCATTTATTTGACCCATACCACACCGTTGCGGCGGGCCGGTCAACCGCCGCCACGCCTTCTGCGATGGGGGAAACCGTGCCATAATTACTGGCAGAGGTTTCACTCGAGGGAAGACCAACGCGATGCTCGCCCATCAGCCGCCACAGATCGCTCGCGCCAACGGCATCGACATCTGCTACGAGATTTTCGGCGATCCGGCCGCGGAACCGATGCTCCTGATCATGGGGCTCGGCGCCCAGATGATTCACTGGGATGACGATTTTTGCCGCCAGCTTGCCGCGCGCGGCTTTCGGGTCATCCGCTTCGACAATCGCGACATCGGCAAATCCTCGCATCTCTCCGGCGGCGCGCGCCTGACACCGTTCGAACTGATCAAATTGCGGTTCCTCAGAATTCCGGTCGCCTCGACCTACAAGCTCATCGACATGGCCAAGGACACGGTCGGCCTGATGGACGTGCTCGGCATCAAGTCGGCGCATCTGGTCGGCGCGTCGATGGGCGGCATGATCGCGCAGGAAGTCGCATTGTCGTTTCCGCACCGGGTGCGCTCGCTGACCTCGATCATGTCGACCACGGGCAACCCAAGGCTTCCGCCGCCGACCCGCGAGGCCGCCGCCGCGCTGATGGCGCCGCCGCCGCGCACCAGGGAAGAATATTTTGCGCGGTTCGCCAAGACGTGGAAAGTGCTGCGCGTCGGCTCGTTCCCGGAAGACGAGGCACTCGATCCCTCGCGCGCCGCGCGCACCTTCGAGCGCGGCCTCAATCCGGCCGGCGTCGGGCGGCAGTTGCGCGCGGTGCTGGCATCCGGCAGCCGCAAGGAACGGCTTCATCACTTGCAGATTCCGACGCTGGTCATCCACGGCACCGTCGATCCGCTGGTGCGTCCCGAAGGCGGCAAGGATACCGCCGCATCGATTCCGGGCGCGAAGCTATTGATGATCGAGGGCATGGGCCACGCGCTGCCGATCCCGATGTGGCCGCAGATCATCGGCGCGATCGACGAGCACGCCCATCGCGCGGCGGCGAAAGCGGCTTGAGTATTGTTTGACGCGTTTTCCTTACGCGAACCGGTTCCCACTTCGCTTGAAAACGCTATCCCTTCGTCGCGATCCAGATCACGTGGCGGGCGCCGCCGCCTTTGCCGGTGGCGCGGATGTTGACCTCGTTGACGTCGAAGCTCGCACTACGCAGCCGCTTTGCAAATGCCGGATTGGGGCCGGACGACCATATCGCGAGAACGCCGCCCGTTCGAAGCGCCACATGCGCCGCATTCAGCCCCGCCGAGCTATAGAGCGCATCATTGGCCTTGCGGGTCAGGCCTTCCGGACCGTTGTCAACGTCGAGGAG
>CADEDX010000408.1 GCA_902826195.1 uncultured Bradyrhizobium sp.
GCGATCCCTGCGATACGACCGCGCAATACGGGTAATGCCGTCGTAGATGCGGCGGTCGTCCCAGTTGGATGTCATGTCGCGCGCAATCAGCACGTCCAGTGTACCCTTCGCCAGGGCGGATTTGGCGCCGACGCACGGAAAGTCGGTTTGATGGATCAGGCTGCGAAACTTCTCGGCAAGGCTAGGCGATGTCATTGATGCTTCCATTGTTGCGCGCACCAACGATCGACCTTCGATTATGTGCCTAATGCTCGCATTATTTCCGCCAGGAACGAATGCAGCTCCGGCTGATTGATCTCGGTTCATTGGAAATTGAAAGCGCGGCGATGTTTCTCGGCAAAACACTCTCAATCGAAGCTGCGATCGACCTGGTGCTGAGCGACCACTTTGAAAATTGCCAGAATCCGCACGAGACGATCCACAGGATCTGGCTTCTGCTCAATGCGGATTCGACATCGGGTTCCGAACTTAACAATTGTTTGGTTCGTCCCCGGCGCAACTATCACTGAGAGCGTGTAACCGCATGCGGCCGCAAACGGCGCGGTGAAGCGGGTGGTCGGTGGGGACGGCTTGCGGGAGGCTGACCTCCGATCGGCCTAGGAACATAACCCGCCGTGGTCTGTTGCGCCTGCTCGACATGACCGAATGACGGTGCATGCCCATGGAGAATGACCGATGCGCGCACTGTGCTGGCACGGCAAGAATGACGTTCGCGTGGATACCGTTCCGGATCCCAAGATCCAGCATTCGCGGGACGCCATCATCAAGATCACCGTCTGCGCGATCTGCGGCTCCGACCTCCATCTCCTCGATGGCTATCAGCCGACCATGGAAAGCGGCGATATCCTCGGGCATGAAAACATGGGCGAGGTGATCGAGCTCGGCTCAGAGGTTACCAATTTGAAGATCGGCGATCGGGTCGTCGTTCCCTTCACCATCAGCTGCGGCCAATGCTGGTTCTGCCAGAAGGGCCTGTTCTCCTGTTGCGATCGGACAAACCCCAACGCCGAAATCGCCGCCAAGGCGATGGGGCAATCGCCGGCGGGACTGTTCGGCTTCAGCCACATGCTCGGCGGTTACTCCGGCGGGCAGGCCGAATATCTTCGCGTACCGATGGCCGATGTCGGGCCGATCAAGGTGCCGGACAGCGTCACCGATGAACAGGCGCTGTTCCTGTCCGATATCTTTCCCACCGGTTACATGGCGGCGGTCAACGCGCAGATCGAACCAGGTGACACCGTTGCGATCTGGGGCTGCGGTCCCGTGGGGCAGTTTGCGATCCGCTCCGCTCTCATGTTGGGGGCCGGACGCGTCATCGCCATCGACGAAGTGGCGGAGCGGCTGGCCATGGCCGAGGCCGGCCGCGCGGAAACGATCGATTTTTCGAAAACCGACGTTTACGACGAGCTCATGAAGCGTACCAACAAGCGTGGTCCCGACAGCTGCATCGATGCCGTCGGTTGCGAAGCGTCCGGTCACGGCGCTGCGGATGCCGTTCTCGACAAGGTCAAGGCAGCGACCTTCCTGGCAACGGACCGCGTCCATGTCCTTCGGGAAGCAATCATGTGCTGCCGCAAGGCTGGTACTGTTTCAATCCCGGGTGTGTATGTCGGCATGGGCGACAAGATCCCGTTGGGGGCTGCGATGAACAAGGGCCTTACCATCAAGACCGGACAGACCCACGTGCAGGCTTACACCAAGCCTCTGCTGGAAAAGATCGTTGCAGGAGAAATCGACCCGAGCTTCGTCGTCACGCATCCTGCCGGTCTCGAAGATGCACCCGAGATGTACAGGAAATTTCGCGACAAGGAGGCCGGTGTGATCAAGGTCGTGATGCGGCCCGGCAGATGAGCGCTGCGGATAAGTCCGCATAAGGTCACGCGGCTTGATCTACTGCTTCGGCGGGATGAAGGTCGGGCCCACCGTGCGGACCTTATCCTTGTCGGGGGCGATCGCGGTCGTCTCGGCCGGAGTTGTAGGCGCAGCCGGTGCGGCGGCGGTGCCGTTAGGCGCAGCGCCTCTCTTTGGCGGCTGCGTTGCGCCCTTTGGCTGGGCACGCTGCTGCATCCGCTTGGCGCTCTCCTCGGTCACGATGATGTCGCCCTGTTCGACGCCGGCCCTGTCGTCGACCGACTTCAACGCTTCCGACCAGGTCTGGCCCGCGGCCTTGCAGGCGCAGGACGGGTTGAACTCGGTGCGGTATTTGAATGCGTTGGGAAGCGATGTGTAGGACTGGCCGTTGATCGAGACCGCCTGATTGATGTCCTCGCCGGGATTGCGGTAGGTGAACAGCGTTGCTTCCGTCGCCGGGCAAAGCGCCTTGCAGGCCCGCTCGTCGTCCCCGAAACGCGCCTGATAGGTGGCGAACGACACCGGGAAATAGCCGCCGTCGCAGGTGCGGACGCAGACGGTGCGGAAGGTGCCGGACGGCGCGCTGAGTTCGGGCCCGGGCGGCGGCAGCGACTGGTTGGGGGTGCCGAACAAGCTGTCGATGAAATTGCCAGGGCCGCGCGCCGCGGCGGCGTATTGCGGGCCGCAATTGTTCTGGGCGAGGGCGGTCAGTACCGAGCGGCGCTGGTTCTCGCGGTCGGCACCGCCGATGCCGCCGCTGCGCAGGCGCTCCAGGCTCGACGTGATCTGGTCGAGATTGCCGCGCATCTGCTGGATCTGGTTGTTGACCGGGCCGCACTGCGCCTGGCGGCCATTGAACAGCGAGAAGAAGCCGGAGCTGTCGCAGCCCATCCGCTTGGCCTGCTGCGTGACCCGATCCAGTTCGGTCTGCTGCTTGGACTGCGCGTCCTGGTAGCGGCGGATCTGCTCATCCTTGGCGGGGTCGCCGGTGCCGGCGCCGCGGTCGATCGTCGCCAATTGTCCTTCGAGCCGGATGCAGATCGGGTTGCCCTGGGCCTGCGGGTTATCCTGGCCCATCTGCGCCATGGCATCTTCGTTCGACTGCGCGAGCGCGGGCGCTGCCGTAGCGGCGATACCGAGCACGACGGCGCAGGTCAGAATCCGAAGAGAAAGCGCGTTGCGAATTTTCAGCATATCCCGCCATTGAGGGCTGATCCGCGCGGCCCGAAGGCGCAAACGCGCGGCCAAGGCAGCTTCTTGCGGCCAAGGCGGCATCCAATAGCCGCTTCTCGGGGCAGCGTCACGTCGTTTCCGGGGCGCCGATGTGGCGGTTAAACCACTGGTATTCCAGCACAGGGCGTTAACGCTGGCAGGTAATGGCGACATATTCGCCGCAACCGGGGCCGGAACACCTTCCGCCGCCATCGCCCGGAACCGCGTTGGTGACCTCATCGGGCTCGACCCGGCGGTAGGCAGTGGCCTGAGCAAATTCCCGTGACTGGCAGTAGGAGCGAGCGGCATGGGCGCCGCACTTCTCACCCCTGGCGAGGCACTCGTCGACGCCATAGCCGTCGGCCTGATTGGCGACGATGAAGACGCGGCTGTCGGCATAAGCCGCCGATGCGCCTATCAGGAAGGCGCTGGCTACGAGTGCTGAAGAAAGGCGCATGGAAGGGTACCGGAGGATGAGGGGACGCCCTTAGGAATAGGTCCAAAGTGTTAATAATGATTAACCCTGAGCCCCTCGGGCCGCGGTGAATGGCGAGGGGTTCGGCGCGCCTGATCGACCCCAAATCGGGCACGAGCAAGGCCTTGACGATTGCAGCCCGATACCGCAATGGTGGAACCATGAACGGCCTCCTCGCCATCTGCAGCATTTGCCGCGAGATTATTAGCTAGCGATTCGCTGGCTGAGGCCGTCTTTTCTCAAAATATGAGATCACTGGACGCCCGGCCGCAAGGGATGGGATTCCTATGGAACTACGCCTCCACGATACGTTGACGAAGGAAAAGCGGCCAATGGTGCCGCTCGATCCGGCGAATGTGCGCATGTATGCGTGCGGGCCGACGGTCTATGACTTCGCTCATATAGGCAACGGCCGCGCGGCGATCGTGTTCGACGTACTGTTCCGCGTGCTGCGCCATCGCTACGGCGCCGATCACGTGAAGTACGTTCGCAACATCACCGACGTCGACGACAAGATCAATGTGCGCGCCGCGCGCGACTATCCCGGCGTGCCCTTGAACGAGGCGATCCGCAAGGTCACCGAAGAGACCTACAAGCAATATCAGGACGACGTCACGGCGCTGCGCTGCTTGCCGCCGACCGTGCAGCCGCGCGCGACCGAGCACATTCCGGAGATGCGCGCGATCATCGAGAAACTCGTTGCCGGTGGCTTTGCCTATGTCGCCGAGGATCATGTGCTGTTCTCGCCGCAGGCGATGAACGAGGCCAACTCCGTGATGCCGCGCTACGGCGCGCTGTCAAAACGTTCGCTCGACGAGATGATCGCCGGCGCCCGCGTCGACGTCGCGCCCTACAAGCGCGACAATACCGACTTCGTGCTGTGGAAGCCGTCGAAGCCGGGCGAGCCGTCATGGCCGTCGCCGGCGGGCATCAAGACGGAAGGCCGCCCCGGCTGGCACATCGAATGCTCGGCGATGGCCTGGAAACATCTCGGCGAAAAATTCGACATTCATGGCGGCGGTATCGACCTGGTGTTTCCGCACCATGAGAACGAACTCGCGCAGACCTGCTGTGCCTTTCATTCCGACCGCATGGCGAATGTCTGGATGCACAACGGCTTTCTGCAGATCGAGAGCGAGAAGATGTCGAAGTCGCTCGGCAACTTCTTCACGATCCGCGACATGCTGGCCGATTGGCCGGGCGAGGTGCTGCGTCTCAACATGCTGAAGACGCACTATCGCTCGCCGCTCGACTGGACATTGAAGGGCGCCGAAGAGAGCGCGAAGACGCTGGACGACTGGTATGCGGTCGCGGCCGACGCCGAGGGCGGCGAGCCGTCGCAGGCGTTAGTCGAGGCGCTCTATGACGACCTCAACACGGCGCAGGCGATGGCCGTGCTGCATGGTCTGCGCAGCGCGGCGGCGTCCGGCGGCGCACGCGAACGTGCCGAATTCGCGGCTTCGCTGCGGCTGCTCGGCTTCCTCTCGATGAATGCCGCGGCATGGAAGGGACGCAAGCAGCAGGCGAGCGGCATCGACGCAAAGCGGGTCGATGATCTCATTGCGGAGCGCGCCGCCGCGCGTGCCCGGAAGGATTTCAAGGAATCCGATCGCATCCGCGATGAACTCCTTGCAATGGGCGTTGCCATCAAGGACGGCAAGGACGCCGATGGAAAACCTGTAACGACGTGGGAGATCGCGTGATGGACAAGCCCGATACGCCGTTTCCGAGACACTGGCTCTATTACATCGCGCTGAAGATCGCGCTGATCGCCGGCGCGGTGGCGCTGGCGACCAAGCTGTACGGATTGTGGTAGCGACGATGGGACAGGCATTGCCCAAACCCGCGTTGCGGCCGTTTTTGCCGGCTGATGTTCCGATGCTGGCCGCGATCTTCCTTGCCGCCATCGAAGGGCTGACCGGCGACGACTACAGCGAGGCGCAGCAGCAAGCCTGGGCGCAGGCGGCCGAGGATGAAGAGGCGTTCGGCAAAAAACTCGCCGGGCAGTTGACGCTGATCGCGACCATCCAGAATGCGCCGGTTGGTTTCGCCTCGCTGAAGGGGCATGATCACATCGACATGCTGTTCGTCCATCCGAGCGTAGCGGGGCAGGGCATCGCCTCGATGCTGGTCGATGCGCTGGAAAAACTGGCGGGCGCGCGGGGCGCGGCAATCCTCACGGTCGATGCCAGCGATACCGCGGAGCCGCTGTTTCGCAAGCGCGGTTACACGCCAATGCAGCGCAACACCGTCACGCTCAACGGCGAATGGCTCGCCAACACCACGATGCAGAAGGCGCTGGGCGAGGGTGCCGCGCCGGGAGCGCCACAATGAGCCGCGAACGCCTCTATCTGTTCGACACCACGCTGCGCGACGGCGCGCAGACCAACGGCGTCGATTTCACGCTGCACGACAAACGGATCATCGCGCAGATGCTGGACGAGCTCGGCATTGACTATGTCGAGGGCGGCTATCCCGGCGCCAACCCGACCGACACCGAGTTCTTTGCGGCCAAGCCGAAGTTCGAGAGCGCCAAATTCACTGCGTTCGGCATGACGCGCCGTCCGGGCCGTTCGGCCTCGAACGATCCTGGATTGGCGGCGCTGATCGAGGCCAAGGCGGATGCGATCTGCTTCGTCGCCAAGTCCTCGGCCTATCAGGTGCGGGTGGCGCTGGAGACCACCAACGAGGAAAACCTCGCCTCGATCCGAGATAGCGTCGTTGCCGCCAAGGCTGCGGGGCGCGAGGTGATGGTCGATTGCGAGCATTTTTTCGACGGCTACAAGGAAAACGCCGAATTTGCGCTCGCCTGCGCCAAGGCGGCCTATGACTCGGGCGCGCGCTGGGTGGTGC
>CADEDX010000409.1 GCA_902826195.1 uncultured Bradyrhizobium sp.
ATGACCTGCTGACCGGGCAGTACGACAACGTCCTGCGGGTCGTGGCATTCAATCCGGTCGAGGGATGGTCGCGGGATGCATCCGAGGACGTGGCAAACGCGCTGGAGCAGCATATCGCCGCTGAGGGCCGCGAGGTCTCCGAGACGATGCGGGACTTCATCGAAGGCCAGACAGGGCGCAAGATCGGCCAACAGCTGTCATTGCTTTGAAGGTGAAGATCAAAAACCCGGGGCACCCCGCTGTGAAGGGTGAAGGGAAGTATCTTGATGAGCGGCTGCGTCGAGGACCGGTCGATACCGCGGACAACCGTATCAGATGTCATGAGTGCGGCGGGTGGATCGATGTCGGCGATTTGGGCGCCGTCGTCGATCACTCCGGGCCGCTGCCTCATCCAGCTATCGATCAGCCGCAGTTCGTACAAATCGCCAGTCCGCATAGTCGTAGAGGCCCGACCACAAATAAACGTCGTCTCCGCAGAAACCGCACGCGAAACTTCCCTTTGCCGGTCGAAGGATCTGCGTTGCCTCAAAAGGCGCGCAGCAACCCATGCAGACGAAAACGACGCGAACTTTCGGCGCAGCTTTGTTTTCATGCATGACGCACTCCATCCCCTAATCTGTCCCCAAGATTTTTCTGGCGCCACCGGTGACGTGTTTCAGGCGGCGGCCCGATGGCCGCTTCGGCGTCAGATCGCGGGTGGGGCCGCCCGTGGGGACTCGACGGACGACCCCTGCCGGTCCCGCATCGATGCCCGCCGACTGGTGGCGGCGGGCGACCAGCAAGAGAGCTACGGGGTGATGACCGGAATCGTTTCAGAGAAATGCGAGTGCCGCTGTAGTCGCAAGGGGCTGATTCGGCCCCCGGTCGTCGCGTCCCACAAGCCGAACCACGCAGCTGCACAAAACTTGGACGCCAGAACGCGCGCTTCAGGCCATTGCGGGCGACATCAGCCCTGGTCAAGGGCTGCCGTTGCCCCATCCCTGTTGGCCCCCGCCTTCGATCCAAAAACCGGCAAGATGTGATCTACTCCACCTTTTCGCGCGCCAAACTGGCCTACCCTGTCCAAGTAGCGCAACGAGGCGCGGAAAATGGACGAGCAACCTCCGAAGCAAATGCCTTTGTGGTTGACCATCGACGTGACCCTGATCGTCGTTGGCCTAATCGTAGTCTGCCTTGGCGCTTGGCTCGGGTTCATGGACCTCCCGCCCTTAAACCTCCTGGCGAAAGGCCCGTCATGACTCAGCGCGGACCGTGGATTCGATTTACCCGCTGGCTGGTACTTACCAGGGCTGAACGAGAACGCGCATCAGCGAGCCTCTGCGGCCCTTGCAACTGCCTTAGCCTTCTCCAGTGCGGTCTTACGGTCAGACGTGGACGGGCTAAGCCGCCGACTCGGAAGGTCATCCCAATAGAAGTATTGACTAGGCCGCCCATCCTCGAAGCGAACCTCGAATGATCCACATTGCGGGACGGCCTCATGCTTGATGATTCGAACGCCGTCGGTCATGGGTTTCGCTTCAGATCTTCGAGAATATTTCCCACCTCTTGCTGAAACCGGTCGTAAGCGTCTGGTGTGGCCGTCAAGGATCTCACCTCGTATTCGAAAGCCACCCCTTCCGGGTCGTGCTGGTCAAACCAAGCTTGCGCGGCTGCCGGGCTGTCGAAGACCTTGAGATGGTCACGGTCTCCAATCTGATTGCTGTTGTCGACGTAGATCCAAACGGACATCTCTAGCCTCGCATTTGCACAAAAAGCCCGAACGGTGTGAATTGCGTCCCTCTTGTTCGAGCCGGTCCACCTTGAGCTGGCTGAACGCACGGCGCGCTGGAATGGACGAGCAAACTCCAACAAAAATACCGTGGCTCACCTTCGACATCCTCCTGATTGTTGGCGGCCTGATCCTGGTCGGCGTTGGTGCCTGGCTTGGCTTTATAGACATCCACCCCCCAGACCTTCAGTCAAAAGGCCCCTGATGACTCTGTGTGAGTCGCCGGTGCGTTTTGGTGGCTGGCCAGTACCGACCTAGCCCCTAAGCAAACGTCAATGAGTGAGCGCCCCTGAGTCATGGTGACCCGCGTCACTGTCTCGTGAACGAAGCCGGTCTATCGGCACGCGAAGCAATCCTGAAACAATCCGGGCTCAGCCTTCATCGTACAAAACGGGGTAAATCCAATGACCGCTTTTATCGCCACTGTCTCCATTTTCAGCGCCGGAACACTTGCTTTATTGCTCTCCAGCACGGACTTCGGAGCCGAGGTGGCTTTGGCGGTAATCGCCATCATTTAGCGCAAGACAGCCTTATTGGGCTGTCCGCCTGCGCATTGACAGGCTTATCTCTGCCAGCGTCCCTAGCGCCACCGAGGCGAAGATCATGTAAAGTCCCCCAATAATAACTTGGTCCGGTGGGCGACCAACATAGCGAGCACGGCTGGCCTCATCCAAAAGATCCATTGCGGCCGCGGCGCCAAGCAAGACACTAAGAATGCCGATCACAAACGCCCCGATGGCCAGTAGCCAAGCCAGCCTGCTAAAAAACATTCCGTTTCCTCTCAGAAATCAGATCATTGTCTCCTCGGGAACTTACGCTGCCGCATTGAAGGATTGAAGCGACCTCCAGATAGCGCCAGCCGGTTTTGCTACCGAATTACCAAACCGGTGCTTGTCATCAACCAAGTAGTTGATCGGACTCGCGATTGCATAACGCTGAACTGGTCTCTGCTACCGCTTTGCTACCAAAAGGCACAGAACGCGACGGCAGAACGATCCGCTCGTCATCCTTTGACCACTTCATCCAGAAGGGCCGCCAGCGGGCCTGCGGAGTCGCCTGAGCGCGTATCGCGTGACGCAGCACATCCAGGGGGCAGCCGAACTGCAGCGCCAGCGAGGCCACGATAGCCGCGTCCTGAGCTATCGCCTCCACCATTGAGCCGGACTTGGCTGCATTCACGAACAGCTCGGCAACGCCGCCATCGGCGAACCGACCGACGCCGCCTACACAAATCTGACCGTAACTCTCAAACCGATAGACCTCGTGCTGCCTCCTGCTTGGCAAGCGTGAGCGCTGATCTGTCCGTTCGCCTGCGTTTTCCACTCTGCCACCCGTTTAATGCTGTCGTGACGCAAGTTGATGGCTCACCCCTGCAGCCCCGAAGCCTGACGCACGTTGTCTCGGCCTTCCTGAAGGAATGGAAGATCACACTGCACGGCCTGCGCCACAGCCACGCCAGCCACATTCTGGCATCGAATATCCATCCCAAGATCGTGCAGGAACGCCTGGGGCACTCCTCGATTGCGATCACGATGGATATTTACAGCCACCTAATGCCGAATATGCAGGGCGAAGCCGCTGCGACGGTTGACGGGGTGATGCGGGCGGCCATAAACAAGCGCACCGACGACGTTGGGTAGCAAAGCGGTAGCAGAGTCCACGGTATGTTCTCTGCCAAACTACAAAAGCTAAGCAACTTCAAGGTACGGAAGGGTGGCCGAGTGGTTTAAGGCACCGGTCTTGAAATTCTATCGCGGACGTCATTCCTAGTTTGTTCTAGTACCGCCTTCCTTTGATTTGTTTAAGTTTTCCGCGGCTTTCGTCCTGGCATCCCCTTCTCGTCCCGGCTGATCCCAAACAGTAGATTAGCAAGAAATTAGCAAGCCGTTCGCCTTGCGGTCCCCTCCCTCGCCGAGCCTTTTTTCTGAAGAGCTATCCCCAACATGATCGCCCCAGCGAGTTCGTCTGAGGCCGGGCAGCGGATAGGATACCCTAAGTTGAAACGGGGAACGCTTTCGTGGCAAATCGTCGATCCGTCGCACGGCTCGTCGCCGAGATAGCGGTCGCACTCGCTGTAGCCGGGCGCGTGGCTGAACAGCGCGACCCGCCGCCACCTCCGCCCGATACAAGCAGGGCACTGAAGGCAGCCTGGATTGGTTTCGCAGGCAGCGTCGTGGGCGCCTGCATCGCCGGCTTCATAGCCGTCGTTGCTCTTTATCCTGCTCTTAAACAGACGGAGGCCGCGCAGCGCGCGACGGCCGTGTCAGCGAGCCAGATCCTCCGCGCTCGCCTCAAAGCTGCCAACGAAGAAACGAAGATCTTGGC
Organism: uncultured Bradyrhizobium sp.; assembly: GCA_902826195.1. Lineage (GTDB taxonomy): Bacteria > Pseudomonadota > Alphaproteobacteria > Rhizobiales > Xanthobacteraceae > Bradyrhizobium. The sequence goes on from CADEDX010000409.1 coordinate 4,094, forward strand.
GAATGGCGGCCGATTAAACGCGGTACCGTCGGTTCTCGCGCTTGGGCCCGAGGATCTCGGACGGAGCACATGGCTGGCAAGCCATCCCGATCGGGTGGCGCTGATCAAAAACGACTTTATTCCCTACTTGGACGGCCTTCTGGGTGAACTGATTGAGGCAAGCGCCACCATAGACTTGCCCGATCTCGACAGGGGTTCCTATGCGTCCGCCGTCAGCGCGTTTCGCGACATCCTGCGCACGATCCTAGACGGCAGATTTCGACAAAACGGCGCCCTAGGCCGCGAGTTAAAAGACGATGAATGGCGCTCGCACGTGAACGCAGCCGCCAGGTCCGCATGGAGGGACTGGTTGCGTGCTCGGCTGATCTACATGAACCGGATAAACACTGCCCAAAACATCCTTCGACTGCAGATCATTGAAACCGATCGCTTTGCAATGGGTGAAGAAGCTGCCCGTCTCTTCCGTGAGTTGCAGCAGACCAACATCCCCATCGACGACGATTGGCCTCCGCCGCCGACGAACAGTGGTCCGTCAAATCCTTGAGCAGCAACGGAAAATGACAAACAAGATCGCCGATCGCGCACATGAAAGATGATTTGATCCCGCAGTTGATTGCCCGGAGCATTGTTACCGTTGCCGGCCTGTTTTGTGCGTGGGGCGTCGCCGTCGTCGTCGGATGGTATTTCCCGGCTCTTGAGAGCCATGTCTTCGCGCTGCTCAGTACGCTTTGGCTGCTCATGAGTTGGATCAACGCCCGCCGTTACTTCAGGCTGAGGCGAGACTTAGGGCAGCAATACCCGCCCGCCTTAGGCGAGTAAAAATGCAGGTAGCTATTTCAAGCTCATAACGGAATTACGCGCAGCGGCGGATCGGTCGAGATAATTCAGAGGCGGCGACCAGATGACAAATCACGAATTTGGAGGTCAGCATACCGATCTAAAGCTCTCCATAGTCGAGGGTTACCTAAAGGCCTTCGCTCAGGCTCTGCGCCCGCATTTTCAGCACCTTTGGTACATCGACGCATTTGCTGGAACCGGAAGCAGGACGGTACGGACCGAAAAACGGGGTTCAGATCTGGTCGAGATGCCGGTCGAAGAAGTGGTTGAGCAGCGACGAGGCTCGGCCCAAATCGCTTTAGACGTTCGGCCGTCATTCGATTTTGCGATCTTCATCGAGAAAAACCGCAACTACGTCTCCGCTCTCAACGATTTGGCGGCGAGGTATCCGCAGCGCCGGATTGTCATAGCAGAGGACGATGCGAATACCGCTTTGAAGCGTCTGATCGAAACGAACACCTGGATCGACAAGCGTGCCGTCGTTTTTCTAGACCCCTACGGCATGGAAGTTGAGTGGTCTACACTTGCGGCGCTCGCCAAAACAGAAGCGATCGACGTCTGGTTTCTGTTTCCTCTCGCCGGACTTTTTCGGCAGGCCACAAGGAAACTGACTGACATCGATGGTCACAAGCGAGCCGCTCTTACCCGGATGTTCGGCTCCGATGATTGGGAAAAAGAACTCTATCCGCCTGCCGAGGCGGATATGTTCGGTACCTTGGGCGAACGTCATCGCCTCGCGGATGTCGCGGGGCTGGAGCGGTTTGCCAAATCAAGGCTCGAAACGATCTTCCCAAGAGTATTGAAGCCGCTGGCGCTCCCCATTAACGAGAAGCCGCAGCGGTTTTCTCTCTTTTTGTGCATCTCCAACCCAGATGGCAAAGCAATCGGATTAGCGTCAAGGATTGGTAGCCATCTGCTCAACCCGGCCCGGCATATTGTCGTAGGTCCTGTCGTGAAGTAGCCGGCCGGCAGCCTTCTTATTTCTGCCGCCCCACTGCTTGAAGAAGAACGCTGTCCCGCTGTCGCGGCAAGCAGCTTCTATCTCATAGACCCATTCTTCCAACATAGGCCGGGAGCCGGGCCCACTCTCTCCGCCAACGATCGCCCACTGAATGCCGGTGAGGTCCACTCGAGCGACCGACCCGAGTAGGGGTTCAAAGGAAATAAAGCGGATTGCGGCATCCACTCTCCTCAGCGTATCGATCCGATTGAGATACTCGCCGCTTTCAACGCTTGTCCCGAGCCATACGTTCGGCAACTTCTTCAGCGTCGCCGAGAGTTCAGCCATTCGCTCGGGTCGTTTGGTTAAGATCTGATAGGTGTGCTGTGGGGTCGTCTCCATGACCTTCCACACCTCGGCAACAAATGCAGCCGGCACGTCGTCGTGAAACATGTCGGACATTGAGTTAACGAAGATGCGTCGGGATCGTCGCCACTTCGTTGGCGCCA